>CAYTVW010000075.1:0-7701 GCA_964441865.1 uncultured Acidimicrobiaceae bacterium | reverse complement strand
AGAACGATGCTGGCCTCCGGTACAGCCGATGGAAATGGTCATGTAACTGCGGTTGCTGTCCGCGAATGAGGGGAGCCAGGTGTCCAGAAAGCGGGTCAGATCTTCTACCATCTGCCCGGTAAGCGGTTCCCGCTCAAGAAACTCGATGACCGGTTCATCGGTACCGACGTATTTACGAAGGCTGGTATCCCAGTAGGGGTTAGGGAGGCAGCGGACATCAAAGACATAGTCCGAGTCTACCGGCACCCCGTGCTTGAAACCGAACGATGTGATCGAGACCCGCATGCTTCGACCGCCAGACATGTTCCCGAATTGTTCCGCCACCTGTTGCCGCAACTGATGAACGTTCAGCTCGGAAGTGTCGATTACAAGGTCAGCGCTCTCACGGAGATCAGCCAGAAGTTGTCGTTCCCGGGCTATCGACTCGCGCAGAGTCGCCGCTTCGACCGGATGTGGACGTCGGTTCTCTTCATATCGCCTGATGATCGAGAAGTCATCGGCGTCAAGGAACACAATCAGCTTCCGGATCCCGGATGATTCGAGTTCTTCGAGGGCGTTCTTGACTTCTGCGACGTGCAGACCTGCCCGAGAGTCGATAACTAATGCGAGCCTCCGACCGTCTTTCACCCCGTGATAATCGGCCACCGCTGGAATCAGTTGCGGCGGAAGATTGTCGATCACAAGGTACTGCATGTCTTCGAGCACCTTTGCCACTGAGGAACGTCCCGCTCCCGAGACGCCAGTGACCAGAACCAACTCGGGGACACTATCAGTCTGTTCAGATTCCATGTAGTGAAGAGTAGATCGACTCCGCCACGTTGCGAGGAACCACCTCGGTCAATTCCTCCTCACTCGCCTCTCGGATCTTCTTGAGAGACCCGAAACGCTTGATCAGAGCCGCTTTCCGGCTCGCACCGACCCCTTCAATATCATCAAGGACCGAATCGACCATCCTCTTGGACCGGAGTGTTCGGTGATAGGAAATCGCAAACCTGTGAGCTTCGTCGCGAATCTGCTGCAGGAGATACAACGCCTCCGAATCGCGAGGAAGTATCAGAGGATCCGATTTCCCTGGAAGAAACACCTCTTCCATTCGTTTGGCCAGACCAATTACCGGGATGTTCAGACCTAGTTCGTCCAAGACTTTCACCGCCCGGCCCAACTGCCCTATCCCGCCGTCGATCACCACCAGCCCAGGCGGATACCGGAACTTCTCGCCCTTCTTCCCACCCACCGTTTCATCCAAATACGCCTTGAATCGCCGCCTAATAGTCTCTTCCATCGCTGCAAAGTCGTCCTGCCCTTGCACAGTCCGAATCCGGAAATGTCGGTACTGACGTCTCATTGGTAGAGCGTCCTCTAAGACCACCATCGACGAGACGGTGTCGGTCCCCTGCAAGGTCGAAATGTCATACGCTTCGATACGCAGCGGCGCCTCTTCAAGCCCTAACTCCATCTGCAGACTCCTAAGAGCCTTGGCGCGAGCATTGGGATCGTCTCTCCTCTTAAGCCGGTGGGTCTCGAATGCTCCTTGAGCGTTCAACTGAGCCGTCCGTATCAGCTTCGTCTTCCCGCCCCTTTCGGGGACTCGCAACACCACCTTCGAGCCTCTGAGCTCCGAGAGCCAAGTGGTCAGAGCTTCGCTTTCCGAAGGTACCGCGGGGACCAGGATCAACGATGGGGGGCGTTCGTCTCCGTAGATCTCGCCCAGAACCCTCTCAATGAATTCGCCATCGCTGAGATCCTCCACTCGATCGGCGATAGCTCCCCACCGACCGATCAGGCGACCTCTTCGGACCTTGAGAATCTGGATGGAGTATTCGAGCTCATCACCATAGACACCGATCACATCTAGGTCGTCTCTCTGATGACTTACGACTTCTTGCTGCTCGAGAACATGTCGTATTTCGGCTAAGCGATCTCGGATTCTTCCGGCTGCCTCATAATCCAGAGATTCAGCAGATTTCCACATCTCGTTTTCGAGGCGACCAACGATTTCTTCACTGTCACCCCGGAGAAATCGGGCAAGGCCTTCAACATGTTTCTGATAGTCACTCTTCGTTACTGCATCGATACAAGGTCCGCAGCATTTCTCGATATGAAACAAGAGGCAGGGCTTCCCTTGAGCGTGCTGTCGAGTGAACAGAGAGTCCTGACATGTCCGGACGGGGAAAGTCCTCAGAAGTTGATCGAGGGTCTTCCTGATGGCGTAAGCGTGGACATAAGGCCCGAAGTATTCGTTGTCTTTCCTCCGCCTCTCTCGAACGATTGCGGCCCTCGGCCATTCGTCACGACAACTCAACATCAGAAACGGGTAGCTCTTGTCGTCTTTCAGCCGAATGTTGAATCGAGGCGAATGCGCTTTGATCAAGTTGTATTCGAGCATCAAAGCCGCGGTTTCGTTCCCGGCCTGTATCCATTCAACTGTCTCCGACGCTTCTACCATCGCCTCAGTCCGCGGATGCAGATCCTTGCGGAAGTAACTTGGGATCCTTCTCCGAAGCGAACGAGCTTTTCCGACATAGAGGACTCTCCCCGTTTCGTCTTTGAACAGGTAAGCCCCCGGTGAGTCGGGGATTTGTTGCCTCGGTGGTCGCTGCATGACTCTTTGGTACCAGAACTTCCGCCCAATGGGAGCGGATCTCCTTGCAGGATCTAGTCCCCCCTTATCCACCTCACTGCCAGGAGTCTCGGGAAATGCTCTTGTCCGGAGAGAAGCGGATCTTCCTCCATTTGCCTCTCACTCAATCCAAACTCCCGACTTTCGTCAAGGATCCAACCGGCCCTCCGGGCAGACGTGAATAGCTCACCAATAGTCCGATGGAAGAACGTCACTGTCTCCGATCCCGCCGGTTCTTCTGAAGAACCGAACGAAAAATACTCCCCCGGTCGCCAAAGGATCTCGTCCGGATCGGCGATAGGAGCTGAACCTGGAGCTGTGTAGAAGGGATGGTTTATGACCAGTCCTAATCGGCCCCCATTCCTACACACTCGAGCGATCTCTCCAAACAGGGTGAAGTGGTCCTCTATGTGTTCGAGGACCAGCACTATCAAAGCGGCGTCAACCGAGTTGTCGGACAACCAGTCGATTAACGGAAGCTTCGCTCGCACGCAAACTACTCCGGCGCTCTTAAGAAGGTCTCCGGCGATGTCAGTCCCCAAGCATCTGCACCCCGATTCGCTGAGCCTCCTCATCATCCGCCCCTCGCCGCATCCAATATCGAGAACCGTCGACCCAGGCTTCGGATCAAGAATCGCCAAGGCGAGAGGCTCGACTTCCGTTTCGTAAGCAGGGTCGCCTTTGAGCTCCGATATCCACCACTCCCCCAATCCCTCCCATTCTGCCGAGCCATCAGAAAAGCTCACGTCTCCACCGCCCCCGCGAGCACTCTCGCCAGGAACTCTCCCGTGAAGCTTTCCTCAACTCGGGCCAGTTCTTCGGGAGTTCCACACGCAACTAGCTGACCGCCTCCTGAGCCCCCATCTGGTCCGAGATCGATCACGTGGTCCACGGACTTGATCACATCAAGGTTGTGTTCAATGACTACCACTGTGTTCCCAGCATCGACGAGACGCTGAAGCACAATCAACAGCTTTCGGATGTCCTCGAAATGCAGGCCGGTAGTCGGCTCATCGAGGATATAGAAGGTTCGTCCGGTCGACCGCCGCCCCAATTCCGAAGCCAGTTTGATCCGTTGAGCTTCACCGCCGGAGAGAGTGGTGGCCGGTTGACCAAGTCTTACATAGTCGAGCCCGACGTCATGAAGTGTCTGCAGAATCCGAGCGATCCTCGGTTGGTTGGCAAACACTGAGAGAGCCTCTTCCACCGACATGTCGAGGACGTCAGCGATGGAGTGCCCCTTCCAGAGTATTTCAAGAGTCTCCCGGTTATATCGCTCGCCGTGACACTCCTCACATGTCACATAGACGTCTGGGAGGAAATGCATCTCAATCCGTATCGTCCCGTCTCCCTTGCATGCCTCACATCGCCCTCCCGCGACATTGAACGAGAACCGACCCGCCTTGAAACCTCGGGCCTTCGCCTCCTGGGTCGTTGCGAATAGATTCCTTATCAGGTCGAACACTCCCGTATAGGTCGCGGGATTAGATCGGGGAGTCCGACCGATAGGAGATTGATCGATGTTGATGACCTTGTCGATATTCTCGACCCCTTCGAGTCGCCTATGTCGCCCCGGGACCGTTCGAGCCCGATTCACCTGCTGATGAAGAGCTTTCGAGAGTATCTCCTCCACCAGGGAAGACTTCCCGCTCCCAGAGACTCCTGTGACAGCTGTGAAGACCCCCAAAGGGAAATCCACATCGATATCGGAGAGATTGTTCTCTGTGGCTCCGATCACTCGAATGAACCGTCCGTCGAAGGATCTCCTCTTCGCCGGAACCTCTATGGTTCGCCGACCAGCCAGATAGTCGCCGGTGATCGAACCGGGTTCTGAGCAGATGTCATCGACGCTCCCAACGGCCACAATCTCACCGCCATGTTCTCCTGCACCGGGCCCGATATCCACTACATGGTCGGCTACGCGGATCGTCTCCTCGTCGTGCTCGACCACAATCAGAGTGTTGCCGAGGTCCCTCAGGCGCAGAAGCGTGCGGATCAGCCTCTCGTTATCACGTTGGTGTAGCCCAACCGATGGTTCGTCCAAAATGTAGAGGACTCCTACCAGACCTGACCCAATTTGAGTCGCCAACCTGATCCTTTGTGCCTCTCCACCGGCCAGGCTCGCCGCCGCCCGCGAAAGCGTGAGATATTCGAGGCCGACATCCAGCATGAAGGAGAGTCGAGCACGAATCTCCTTGAGTACTTGAGTAGCGATTGTCGTACCGCGTTCATCCAGTGTGAGATCCGTAAGAAACCCGTAGACATCTCGAAGAGACATCCCCGAAAGCTCCGCTATCCCCTTCCCGCCGACAGTCACGGCGAGAGCCATCGGGTTCAGTCTCCCACCCCCACATGCTTCGCACGGTACTTCTCGCATGTACTCCTGGTAGTACTCGCGAGCACCGTCGGAGGATGCGTTCTCGTGTCTTCTTTTCAAGAAGGGGATGATTCCTTCGAAATTTGCCGCGTAAGAACGCTTGTGCCCGAAACGATTCACATATGTGACATCCAGTTTCTCGCCGGTCTTGCCGTAGATGAGGACCTTCTGGGCTTCCGGATCGAGTTCGTTCCAGGGTGTATCGAGGTCGAAGCCCATCTCTTTTCCCAAGGACTCCAATAGCCTTTGATACCACTGCATCCGATTCCGCCCTCCCCAAGGAGCGATCGCTCCATCACTGATGGAACGCTCCGGATCGGGGATCACCAGTTGCGGGTCTATTTGGAATTTGGTGCCGATACCGGAACATTCCGGGCACGCTCCGTAGGGGTTGTTGAAGGAGAAGTTCCTCGGCTGAAGCTCTTCAAAGCTGAAACCATCTTTCGGACATGAGAGGTGTCTTGAGAAAGTGTGTGTGACTCCCCCGACCTCTTCGATTTCCACCACGCCGTCCGCCAAGTCGAGCGCCGTCTCCAGCGATTGAGTGAGACGCTGTCGGATATTCTCTTTCCGGACCAGCCTGTCAACCACAACGTCGATCGAATGTTGGAAGTACCGGTCCAGCGAGATCTGTTCTGTCAGATCTCGAATCTCCCCATCGATCCGTGCCCGCGCGAACCCTTGAGAAGCAAGATCTTTAAGGAGAGCTTCATATTCGCCTTTCCGGCCTCGCACGACTGGAGCGAGAACCAAGAATCGGGTCCCCTCGGGCCACTCGAGAATCTGATCCACGATTTGCTGTGAAGTCTGTCGGACTAACGGAGACCCATCGTGAGGACAGTGCGGGATTCCCACTCTTGCGTATAGAAGCCGGAGATAGTCATGGATCTCGGTGACAGTCCCGACCGTTGAGCGGGGATTCCTCGATGCAGTTTTCTGGTCTATCGAGATTGCAGGAGAGAGACCTTCAATGAAATCGACGTCTGGCTTTTCCATCTGTCCCAAGAACTGCCTCGCATAGGCGGAGAGAGACTCCACATATCGACGCTGCCCTTCCGCATAGATTGTGTCGAAAGCCAGGGATGACTTCCCTGATCCGGAGAGACCGGTGAAAACAATCATTTTGTCGCGCGGAAGCTCGATCTCGATGTTCTTCAGATTGTGGGCCCGGGCACCGCGGACATGGATACTGTTGATTGACAAGCTACGACTCCGACGCTGATTGTAGACCCAATACTACACGAACATATGTTCGATCCCGGTTGTCCTCGCCGTCTAGGTCAATTCTTCGTCAAGCCTTTTCACCAATGGTTCCACCACCGCCTTGGAACGGAACAACTCGCCTCTATCTTTCGACCGCCTCTGCATTTCTTCAACAAGGCTCCGGTCTTCGACCAGAGACTCAAGAGCATCACGCAGCGAAACGGCCGAACCCGCCTCGACGAATATCGCAGCTTCTCCGAGAGCTCGCCTCTGTGGAATCGTGTCCGACGTCACGACGACACAACCTGCAGCTATTCCTTGATAGACCTTGTTCGGCACAACCCTGAAGGCTTTCTCTGTCGTCCCAAATATTCCGAGACAAACATCGTGGTTGGCCACCTTCTGCGGAAGCTCGTCGGGATTGATCCACTCCACCCAGGTGACAGAGTCAACCCCTTCCGTCGCCTGGAGTACAGTCTCACGGTCTTGACCAACGCCAACCAGAGTGAAAACGATCTCCTTGCCCTTCAGCATGGCAATGGCCTCACCGATCACCTTTGCCCCATGAAGCGGAGTGAACAGCCCAAAGAACATTACTCTCAACGGCCCCTCTTCATTCATCCGTCGCGTTTCGAACCATCGGGAATCGGCGCCGACAGCCACCACCAATCCCTTTCTCCCCGATCCCCACGCGTTCTCCTCCGTGTCATATAAAACAAGGTCCGCGCATCTCTCTGCCAGACGATCGAAGACTCCCATTAGATTCGCACCGACACCTTCGATCCCGCGATCAGCTGCAATCCCTCGAAGCGGAGCTAGGTGGTCCAGCACTATCGAGCTTCTCGGCCAGCGAACCCGAGCCATTATGACGTCGAAAACCCCCAGATATCCGATCACTATCGCGTCCGGCTTCTTCACCCCAAACGATGCCCACAAGAGACCCAACCACCGTCGCAGCAAACGATATCCCCACAATGCCCCTCGCCATAGACTCTTTCCAGCCGCCACCCGCACAGCGGTCGAATCGCCAATCGGCCGATTCAGCGTTTCCACTTCGATTCCAGATTCCGCCAAACCCTCTCGCAGAACACGCACTCTTGGGTGAACGTTCTCGTCGAATGTACCGAAGAAGAGAACTCTCATTACCGCCTCGTGACAAGCGTCAGAGTGTAAGCGACGGCCTCCGTCACCGATACAACCAGCCTCAACAGGAGAGATACAGCCAGAATCGGAGCCGACGGCCCTCCAATCAATCCAGCTAGCACACTCTCCCTAACACCGATACCAGAAGGGATAACGATCGCCAGGTATCCGACCACCCATGCGATAGCGTAAGAAGACACTGCTCTGGCCCATGACACGGGTAATCCCAACAGAAAATGGAAAGCCGTCCCGGTCGCCAGGATCGGAATCAAGCTAACACCGATCGACTGCGCCAAGCGGACGCTGGGTATCCCCTTTGGCTCGACAACCGGCTTTCCAAGGAATCGACCCAACAGAC
>CAYTVW010000074.1:0-7708 GCA_964441865.1 uncultured Acidimicrobiaceae bacterium | reverse complement strand
AGAACCAAAGGTGGGCATTCCGGATCCCGAGCTTCCGCACGCGACCAGCTCCAGGGCAGGATCGAACATTCTCATTGCCCGGGCAGTTTCGGCTGCGAGCCTCCCGTATTCGCTGGCGTTCTTGTGGCCAATCTGCCACGGACCATCCAACTCGTTCCCTAAACACCAGGTTCTGATCCGGAAAGGTTCCTTATGTCCGTGGGACTTGCGGAGGTCAGAGAGCCTGGTCCCCCCCGGATGATTGCAGTATTCGAGAAGATCCAATGCCTCTTGGATCCCGCGTGTCCCGAGATTCAGAGCGATCATGGGCTCGACTCCCACCCTCTTGGACCACTTCATGAACTCCCCAAGTCCAAAAGCGTTCGACTCCACTGATCTCCACGCCAAGTCCAAGCGAACCGGTCTCTCCTCTAGAGGGCCGACCCCGTCTTCCCATCTGTATCCGGACACAAAATTCCCGCCCGGATACCTGACAACCGAAACACCGAGCTCCTTCACCATTTCTACAACATCTGATCGGAACCCCTCCTTGTCAGAAAACGGGTTTTCCGGATCGTAGATCCCCCCGTAGACACATCTCCCGATGTGCTCGACAAACGAGCCGAACAGACGGCGTTCCGCCGTTCCTATGACCTCATTCGGATCGGGTGTGAATACTGCCCTGGCAACCATCTCTATATGGGCCAACCGGCCCAATACTCATCCTAAGGGATCAACGCCTCGATGCACCGTTTTGGTGGACATTCCCGTTCGCTACACCTTTGGTTCAAGAGCGTCAGCCCTAGCACTCCTGTACCGCGACTACCACCGAGTTCCCTGGGTCTCAGCCAGTATCTCCCCATCGATCTCGACCATGGACTCATTCTGAACACCGGCCGCGACTGCGAAAGATCTCTGATCCCCTAAGCTCTCCCTATGCCGGCAACTATCCGATTCCTCGGCGCGGCCCGAACAGTGACGGGAAGCCGATTCCTAGTTGAAACCAATAAGGCCAAAGTCTTAGTCGACTGCGGAATGTTCCAGGGTAGGAAGGAACTTCGGCTCCGGAACTGGGAGGATTTCCCAGTCGATCCTTCCGGGATCGACTCTCTGATCGTTAGTCATGCCCACCTCGACCACATCGGCTACGTCCCAGCGGTCGTGAAACAAGGTTTCTCCGGGTCCATTTACGCGACCCACAGCACGATCGGTTTGGGAGAGATTGTGCTTCGGGATTCGGCTCGCATTCAAGAGGCCGATGCCGAATACGCCAATAGAAAAGGATTCTCGAAACACGATCCGGCCTTGCCCCTCTACACCGAGCATGACGCAGAAGAGGCAATATCGAGATTTGTGGAAGCCACCCTCGAGAAGCGCTTCGAAGTCGCCGAGGGCATCCAGGCGACACTCCACAACGCTGGCCATATCCTCGGTTCCGCCTCCATCCTTCTCGAATTCGACGACGGGACACCTTCCGTGTATTTCTCGGGTGATTTGGGGAGACCGCTCCACCCTGTGATGCTTCCCCCTTCTCCTCCCCTTTCCGCGAATGTTGTGGTTTGCGAGTCGACATATGGTGATGAGGAACACATCGAAGAAGACGGGACCGCTGAACTGGGGAAAGTGATCGCCAAAACCGTCGATAGAGGCGGGTCAGTGGTCATCCCTGCCTTCGCTGTTGACCGGACCGAGATCATTTTGCACAGTCTCCGCAGACTCGTACAGGCCGGAGAAATCCCCAACCTCCCGGTATACCTCGATAGCCCTATGGCTCGAGCCGCGTTGGGCTTCTACCTCAAAGCGGTCGCCGACGGACATCCCGAGATTCGTCCTGAAGTCGCAGGCCATCCCGAGGTTTTCGATCCAGGAAACCTCACTATCACCGAATCGGTTGACGACTCGAAAGCGATCAACGACGTCAGAGAACCGAAGATCGTTGTATCCGCTTCTGGCATGGCTACTGGTGGACGTGTCTTGCATCATCTCGTTCGAGAGCTCCCGAAATCCAGCTCGACTGTCATTCTGGTCGGGTATCAAGCTGTCGGAACCCGTGGCTCTCGTCTCCTCGATGGAGAGAAAACATTGAAGATCCATGGAGAAGACATCCCAGTTAGGGCCACCATTGCGTCTGTCCCTGCTTTCAGTGTTCACGCCGACCGATCTGAACTCCTGGATTGGATCGCTTCAGCTCCGACCAACCCAGATCGCCTTCTGGCAGTCCATGGAGATGAAGAGGCCGCCCTCTCGTTCGTAGATGCTGTTCGCGAACGGTACGGCTGGGATGCCACGGCCCCCGAAGATGACTCCGTGGTCGAGATCTAGCCCAATCCGCTCCTTCGAGCCAACATCACACCCGGGTTTCAGCCTCCTCCGAACAATATCGCCTAGGGACGTGGTACATCTCGTGACGCAACAACCGATTCGCGACTAATCCCGCTTAACGGAATCGAAGTCCTCGAATCTGAACACGCGTCGGGGAGAGCATGGGAGAATCCTCAGGTTCCTGGGAGCAAGAATCTGCCGCCACCTCGCATTGACACCAAAGATCCGATCCCAACTTCTTCCCGGAATTCCACAACTAGCCGCTGGCAGCGCGTAGAGTTTTCGGTATCCGGCCGGACCCTCCGCCGGCAATAATGGAAAGGGGAATCTATGGGCAATCCACGTTCGCGAGGATTAGCGGGTGTAGCGACTGCACTTGTATTAGTCCTTTCAGCCTGCGGTGATTCTGGAGACACCACTACAACGACCACCGAGACCGAAACCACCACCACAACGACTACGGAGGCCACCCCTGTGAGCCTTCTGGTCTGGACCGATGAGAATCGGGCTTCGGTGGTAGAGGCGATAGCTCCTGAGTTCACGGCTCAAACGGGAGTCGAGATCGAAGTAGAAATCGTCGACTTCGGCCAGATCAAGGATCAAGTGGGAATCGCCGGACCAGCGGGCGAAGGACCAGACTTGTTCGTCGGAGCCCACGACTGGACTGGAGAGCTAGCCGCTAATGGGCTTATCAGCCCTCTAGACCTGGGAGATAAGGCAGACGACTTCTTCGACGTAGCGATCGAGGCCTTCAGCTTCGAAGGCAACCTCTACGCTGTGCCAGCTGCAACTGAAGCGGTGGCGATGTTCTATAACACCGATCTCGCTCCAGAAGCCCCGGCGACCTTCGAGGAGGTAATCGCGCTGTGTGAAGACCTCGACGACATCGACAACTGTGTGGGGCTACCGGGAGGCGGAGATGCTGCCGATGCCTACCACAACTACCCGTTCGTGTCCGCCATGGGCGGTTACATCTTCGCCTACGACCCTGCCTCGGGTTACGACACCACTGACGTCGGACTCGATTCTGAAGGGGCAATCGCCGGTGTAGCCTTCCTGGAAGAACAGTCTGAGGCGGGGATTATCGGAAGTGTCAACTATGACACCGCCAAGAACATGTTCCTATCCGGGCGTGAACCGTTCTGGATCACCGGCCCTTGGGAAGTCGGAGCATTGAACGACCAGACCGATGTCAATTGGGGAGTTGCCAAGCTCCCGACAATCGACGGAAACACTCCGGCTCCAATGGTCGGAGCTCAAGGGTTCTTCCTCTCGGCATTCTCGGAGAATGCGGTGGTTGCGAGGTCTTTCCTCCTTGACTTCGTTGCCACTACCGAGACCCAGAAGGCCCTCTTCGATGCCGACCCCCGCAACCCGGCGACTCACTCAGTGACTGCACTGCTGGCAGACGATCCTGTGACTCAGACATTCGCCCTCTCAGCAGCAGATGGCAATCCGATGCCGAACATCCCTGAAATGGGTAGCGTGTGGGGCCCACTAGGAGACAACATCCTTTTGGTCCGCAATGGAGAGAGCACCGCTGAGGAAGCGATGACAGCCGCGGCTGCGGCCGTTCGCGAGGCAGTCGGCGGTTGACCGAGCTAGACACCTCTGAGACAACGAAAGAGACCGAGGGCGGGGATTCAAAACCCCCGCCCTCCCCCCTTTCGGTCGGCTATTGGACAAAGATCGCGCTCATCGCGGTCCTGGACTCTCTCCTCGTTTGGGCGATCCCAACACTGGCTGCCCAATCTTCATGGTTCCTTCTATTCGTCCTCGTTGCCTCGGGTCTCGCTATCAATTGGGCATATCTTTCGCCGAGAGCGAAAGCCGCTCCTTGGTTAACGCCCGGGCTGATCCTGATGGCCTTGTTCGTGGTCTGGCCGATCATCTACACGGCCTATGTTTCCTTAACCAACTGGTCCACCGGAAACGTCCTGACCAAAACGCAGGCGATCGAACGTCTCGAAGAGGTTCCACTCACGGAAGAGACGCAACTCACCCTCGAGTTGTCGGTATATCGCGACCAGACCGGGAGCCTCTACTACCTGGTGACTACACCAGACGACATCTCCTACTTCGGTCCAGTAAGAGACAGGACGGCTGAGCCAATAGAAGACGGTCTCATTGACCTCGATTCTCTGGGAGTCGCCCCCGGTGACCACCCCGACCAAATCAACGGCTTCACCAAGCTAGGAGTGCAGGAACTCTTCGGAATTGCTGGGCAGATGAACCAACTGATCTTGGACATCCCCGACATCGGGATCGCCCAAGCCACAACCACCAGTCAAGGACGACTATCGGCCGGCCACCGATTCATCTACGACGAAGAAGCCAACACGCTGTTTGATCTTGAGACCGGCATCACCTGTGTCGAAGGGGTCGGAACCTTCTTGTGTGACGGCAAGCCCCTCAGCCAAATCAACCAGTCCTATCCAGGTTGGAGAACCGTTGTCGGATTCGAGCAATTCCAACGCGTCCTGGCGAACCGCCAAATCCGCTCACCTCTCTTGAAAGTCTTCACCTGGAATCTCGTGTTCGCAGGACTGTCTGTCCTCTTCACATTCTCTCTCGGACTGATACTTGCCAACGCCCTCCAGGACGAACGGCTCCGGGGAAGAGCGATTTACCGTTCGATATTCATCCTCCCCTATGCCATCCCCGCGTTCATCTCAATCATCGTTTGGCGAGGACTTCTAAACGATCAGCTGGGTCAAGTCAATCGACTCGTCGAGTGGTTTGGAGCCGACGGTGTCCCCTGGCTGGTTTCGTCCAACTGGGCGAAGGTGGCTCTTCTCCTCGTGAACACCTGGCTCGGGTTCCCCTACATGTTCTTGATCGCATCGGGAGCACTTCAGTCGATACCCGAAGAACTCAAAGAAGCAGCCCGGACCGACGGGGCAGGACCGATACGAGTCTTCCGAACCATCACTCTTCCCCTCATGCTCGTATCGACAGCCCCACTCCTGATCGGATCCTTCGCCTACAACTTCAACAACTTCGTCCTCATCTTTCTCCTCACAAATGGGGGACCGCCGGTCCCCAACTCCTCGATTCCCCTGGGAGAAACCGACATTCTGATCACATTCACGTTCGACATCGCGTTGAGTTCTGGTCGAGGACAGAACTTCGCGTTGGCTTCTGCGATCGTGATCCTCATCTTCTTCATCGTGGCTTTCATCTCGGCGATGGGATTCCGAATGACCAAGCGATTGGAACAGGTCTATGGCGACTGAACGCAATCGGATGACTCCCCGTCGTTGGGTTCGGGAAATCGCCTGGCGGCATGCAGTGCTACTTCTCGCAGTGTTCTTTTCTCTTTTCCCCGTTGTGTGGGTCGTGAGTTCTGCCTTCAACCCAATCGACACACTCTCAGCCACCTCTCTCATCCCAGAAGGCGTGACAACCGACAACTTCACAGAGCTTTTCAGTGACCCAAATTTCCCGTTCGGAAAGTGGATGTGGAACACCTGGAAGATTTCTCTCATCGCGTCCAGCCTGAACGTGTTTGTGGCTGCCCTAGCTGCCTACGCATTCTCTCGTCTGAAATTCAAGGGACGCCGAGTCGGATTGTTGACCCTTCTCCTCCTCCAGGTTTTCCCCCAGTTCCTCGGTTTCATCGCCCTCTTCTTGATGGGGCAACAGATTGGGGACATAGTCCCTGCTCTCGGTTTGGGGACCCACGCCTACCTGATCCTTGTCTATTTAGGCGGAGCGATTGGATACAACGCTTTCCTAATCAAAGGATTCATGGATACTGTCCCCCGCTCTCTCGACGAATCAGCGACCGTCGACGGCGCGACTCCATGGCAGGTCTTCCAAAAGGTCGTGTTCCCCCTCGCTCGACCCGTGTTGGCGGTGATCTTCATTATCACGTTCATCAACACCTACTCGGAATACATTCTGGCCCGGACCCTTCTCCGGAGCACCGACCAATTCACTCTTGCGCTAGGCCTGCAGCTATTTGTCACCTCTGATTACGCCGCTAAATGGGGAGCCATGTCGGCCGCTGCGCTCCTTGGCGCTGGGCCAATTGTCCTGACTTTCCTAATCGCCCAAAAACAGATAATCGGAGGTCTCACGCAAGGTGCGGTCAAGGGCTAGCCGTCACCCCGATGACCTCGGGATCTATGGACTTCCAGGCGATGTCTCGCCTTGGGAAATCGAGTTCTCCCGCTCCGACCGCGCCTTCGTCGAAGTCTCGGATAATGGAACCGCTCGAGTCCGCATCCACGCGCAACTGAATCTCACCGACATTCGGATCGTCGTCAGACGGCCCACCGAAGTCATCTCCTACCCAATGGCCCGTCTCGCTTCCACCCGATCCAGAGGTTATTGGGAGGCAACAGTCCCCGATCTCTCAGGGAACCGATTCAGTTTCGCTATGCGATCCCCAACGAATGCCCCTGTTTACTTCTCCCCGGCGGGCGTCACCGCCGCTATCGAGCGACTCGACCGTTTCGTCGCTCCCCACCCCCATGACAACCCGCCCAAGTGGACCAGAGGGGTAGTCATCTATCAGATATTCCCAGACCGCTTCGCAAGGACCCGGCAAGGGAACCGCGACCTCATCGGCTGGAACGATCCTCCTGCATCTCACCGTTTTCACGGAGGTGATCTCGACGGAATCACAGGTCACCTCGACTATCTCGAGAAGCTTGGGGTCGAGCTGGTCTACCTGAATCCTGTTTTCAGATCGCCGTCCAACCATCGATACGACGCCATCGACTACTACGAGGTCGACCCGATGTTGGGTGGAAACGAGGCTTTTCTTCGACTGGTGGACGCGATCCACGATCGAAAAATGCGAATAATCGCCGACGTCTCGCTCAACCATGTTCATCCGAGATTCTTCGCGTTCGAAGATCTTGTAAAGAACGGGGAGAGATCTCAATACCGAGATTGGTTTGTGGTTCACGATTGGCCCCCCCGAGTCATCTACCGGCCCGACCCCAACGGTCTGAAGAACGACTGGATAGCGCGCTGGGAGCACGAACTAGGTCTCCCAATCGAAGAGGCTTCCGACCGGGGACCGACCACCGAGGCAACCTATGAATGCTGGAGCGGAGTCCCGTCGATGCCTCGGGTGAATCTTGCCAATCCGGAAGCTCGTCGATACATGATCGATGTGGCGACCCATTGGGTTGAGGGATATGGGATTGACGGGTGGCGTATGGATGTTGCCCGATATGTCGACCCAGATTTCTGGCCCGACCTCCGAGCAGCCGTGAAAGCAGCCGACCCCAATGCATTTCTCCTAGCTGAGGTAATGGGAGATGCCAATGCTTGGCTTCAGGGAGACAGCTTCGACGCCACCATGAACTACACCTTTCGGGAGATCACCCTCGGGTTCTTAGCCCGGCGGAGTCTCAGCGGTCAGGAGACCTTGGATGCGCTAGTGAGATTG
>CAYTVW010000073.1:0-7712 GCA_964441865.1 uncultured Acidimicrobiaceae bacterium | reverse complement strand
AGATCCCGGTAGTCGACGACATATCCATAATCCTTGTCCTCCCCGTCAAGGCGGTTCACACGGCAAATGGCCTGGAACAGGCCGTGGTCCTGCATATGCTTGTCGATGTAGAGGTAGGTGGCACTGGGCGCGTCGAAGCCGGTGAGAAGCTTGTCCACCACGATCAGAAGCCGCATCTGTCCGGGGTTCTCCACGAACTGCCTCTTGACCTGGTCCTCAAACAGTTCGACCTTGTTGGCCGCCGCGTCGACGGACTCGTTGAAATGGTCGGCCAGCATCTGCCGGTAGACCTCGTACTGGCGGAGCCGTTCGGTGGCGCCCTCGCCGGAATCCTCCAGAGCGATATCGCCCGCCTGAGGGTTGTAGGAGGTGACGATGGCACACTTGCCCTTAAAGCCCGCCTGGCAGAACAGCTCGTAGAACTTGCAGGCCTGGTAGATGCTCGACCCGACAAGGATGGCATTGCCCCGCCCCGACATAAGCCGAGGCTTGGTTTCCATATCTAAAAGGATGTCGTCGACGATCTGGCGGGCACGCGGCTCGGAACTGACGACCTTCTGCATCGTCCCCCAGCGCCTTTTCAGCTCCGCCTTCGAAAGATCCGTCATACCCCTAGTCTTGGTTTCGAACCAGGCATCGACCTTCGCAGAAGACGTGAGATCCTGGTCGATGCTCCGTGCTTCGTAACGCAGGTCGACTACGACGCCGTCCTCGACAGCCTCGTCGAACTTGTAGGTGTGAATGAACGAACCAAACGTCTCGATGCTCGTCTCTTTGTCTTTCTTCAGCAGCGGGGTGCCAGTGAAGCCAATGAACATGGCCTCCGGTAACAGCTCTTTCATAGCAGCGTGCATCTTCCCGGACTGGGTCCGGTGTGCTTCGTCAACAAAGACGAACAGATTGCCTTTGGCCCGAAAGTCAGCAGGCAGCTTGGCCTGCAGCTCGGCGATGAATTCCGTCTCGGCCTTGCCAAGCGCCTGCTCGTCGTCGGATCGCCGGAACTTGTGGACCAGCGAGCAGATCAGCCACGGCTTGCTCTGATTGAGCGTGGCCAGAAGGTCAGCGCCGGTGGTCGTGCGGTAGATCTTCTCGTTGACGCCGTTAAACACTCCCTCTATCTGATCGTCCAACTCGGTCCGGTCGGTGATGATGACCACCCGGGCATCGTTCTGGTGCTCCCTGATCCATTTGGCGAGCCACACCATGATCAGGCTTTTGCCGGACCCCTGGGTGTGCCAGATGATTCCGCCCTCGCGTTTGGCCACGCGAGCCTGAGCCGCCTTGACACCGAAATACTGGTTGTGGCGACACACCTTCTTGACGCCAGCGTCAAACACCATGAAGTCGTGGATGATCTCCAGCAAGCGCTCCTTCGAGCAGAGCTGCGTGAGTGATCGGTCCAGGGGCTCGGCGATGTCACTATCTTCCTTCCACGCCAGCCAGTACTTCTCGGGCGTATCGATCACGCCGTAGCGCAAACCCTCGACGTCGTTCCCAGCCATCACCAGCTGAACGGTGGTGAAGAACGGCCGAATGAACTCCGGCTTCTGATTCCCAATGGTCTGACGGATGCCTTCTGAGACGGCCACCTTGGACCGCTTCAGTTCGATGGTCCCGACTGCGATGCCGTTCAGGTAGAGCACGAGGTCAGGCCGCTTGGTATGGCTTCCGGCAACTGTTACCTCCTCGGCGATCGCGAACTGATTGGCCCTAGGGTTCTTCCAGTCGATCAACCAAACCGTTTCGGTGTTCTCGCCGACACCCGGCTTGACGTGGACCCCGTAGCGAAGGAGCCCGTAGACGTCCTGATTCGCTTCGTAGAGATCACGGCCACCACCGAGCGATACGTCACTCTTCAGCCGGTCGATGGCACGGTTGATGAGCTTGTCGTCATAGCCCCGAGCCTTGAGATTCGCGACCAGGAGTTCAACCTCCAGGTTGGAGTTGCCGTCGCGGCGCTCCCAGTCCCCCAGAGATTCGTAACCCAGCGTGTCGGTGAAAAGTCTGACCACCCGATCCTGCGTCTTGCGCTCAACCTGGCCAACATTGCTCATACGTCCGCCCCTCCAACCACGTCATCGATGCCCTGGCGTTGCCAGTCTCCGTAGGTCAGGCGGCTGCCTTGGAGGATCCACTCGTTGCGCCCGTTCGCAGCTCGACCGGTCACCACCGCCGCCGCCGCACTTGGACTTGCGAATACCTGATCATGGGCGAACTGCATCGTCCTCCCGTCTGGCGACAGGACCAAGGTTCCGTCTTGCTCCAATCTCTGCCGCAATCCGCGATAGCTCTGGCTCTCAGCGCCCATCCACTTCATACGAGCGGTAGATCCAGAGAGCACAGTGAATTCGCCGTCGACTTCCTCGGCTACAGCCCCGATCTCTCCCCTTTTAAGTCTCAGCTCGAAGACAGGGGACAACGCGGGTGGTGCATCATCATCCGCACTCGCCTTGGCGGCCGTCGAAGCAGACCGGAAGATGTTCACACCGAGAACCGGCAGAATGATCTTCGCCTGCTCAATGAAATACTCCATGTCAGAAACGTCGGCTTCTGGAAGCGTGTTCAGCGGCGGATTCGTGGTGTTGGTCAGCTTGGCCCGCTTTGCCTGGTGCCCAAGGTTTATGAACCGGCTCTCCAAATAGCGCACGTGTGCCTTGGTGAGATTCGCGTCCTTACTAGTCAACACTATGGCGCGATCCCAGAAATCCTTGCCGCCCTGGTCTTCCGAGCGCGCATGCTGATACAGACGCTTGCCGACGTCATCGCCCTCCCCTATATACGCCAACAGGCCACCGAACCTGTCAGGGTCATCTCCAATCAGGATGTAGATACCGGTTCGGCTGGTTTCACCACGTTTGAGCAGCGCCGCCAGATCAGACCTCGGAGAAGCCACGACATGACCCGTCCAGTTCATGATCTCAGCGACGAGCAGGCCACCGGGTGTGCCGTCGGCAAGGAACAGGCGGACCGACTTGCCCGCACTCATGTTGCAGTCTCCTCGACGGGAAGGCGGGTACGGCCGGTCAGCAGCTCCTGCATCATGCCCTGCTTCACAGCCCTCGCTTTGGTGAGCCGACGCTTGAGCAGGTCGATCTCGTTGTCCATGTCAGCAAAGACCGATGCCATCGCAATCTGCTCATCCAACGGTGGGATAAGGACCGGGATGTTTCTAACCGTTCCCCAGTCTGAACGCGGCATGTGTGTTCCATAGGCACCGCTCGCGACGTCGATGAACTCGTCCGTCTCGACGATGTAGCGCACGAAACGGCCGTTGACACCACTTCGCGCACGAAGCACCCAGATCTCCGTGGTGCAAAGCCCGGAAACGTCCGCGTACCAGAACTTCCTCAAGTACGCCCGAAGCTTCCCAAAGAGCACGTCACCCGGGTTGAAGACGGCCTTCAACGAGACTGCCTCGGAGGCTCGCGACAGGCCAACGAGCCGACCAGTACCACTCTCGATTTGCTCTAGCTCCACCAAAGGCGTGTCTGGCAGGACCTCCTGCGACATAGCGCGCTCTTTCGAAGGGGCTGCAAGCTGCTCGAAGGTGCCTTCCGACCACGGTTCAAGAAAGCCGGGAAGGCGAGTCTTGCCCGTGAGGAGCTGCTGCATCATGCCCTGCTTAATCGCCTCTTTCTTGGCGGTCATCCGCTCCAGTGCGGCGATTAGATCATCGGCGTCATCAAGTGCCTGTCCAATAGCCCTTTGCTCGGCCGGGCTGGGCACCAACATCCGGTATTCGGCAAGGTCTTCGCGGTTGATCTTGGGAATGCCGCTTCTCGCCGAGACGCTCACGGCGAAGTCCGTGAAGGCTTGACCAAGAATCGAATGCAATATGAACGATGGGTCGATTCCTCGTCGCGGCGTCAACGGGTACATATCAGCACTGCACAGGGCTTCGAAGTCACACTTGTACGCCTTCTGCAAGTAAGGACGTATCTTGCTGTAGATGACGTCACCTGGTTGGACGTGATACTTTCCGCTGATTGCGCCCTGCGCTGCAGCTGACTCCTTCTTGATCAGACGTCCGGTTTGCGAAGCCACGTGATCGGGAGCAATGAGCGGCACGTTACGATACTCCGCTGAACGAGGATCGACCTGGCCGCTCCTCATCGTCACCAGATCAAGGAGAGCCATCTCGCTCCAGGGCTGATAGGGATTGGCCGCACTCACGACTCGATCCCCATGTCCGCTAGGTGCCCCGTCACCTTGGCTTCGAGCTCCTCCAGTTCCGACTCAAGCACACCAACGGTCTCGGCGTAGCGCTCGCCCAGTTGCTGGATGCGGGCCACGAGGTCAAGGGTGAGCGCGTTGACTTCGCCCACGACACGGTCGCGGATGGATCCGGCCCATTTGTCGTCGAGCACCAGAGCCTGGATGTCGGCTTCGGTGAGGTCGCCGTACTTCTTGAGCGTGGCAGTGTCGAGTTCGGCCTGGGCTTCCCTGGCGGCTTTCTTGGCTGCGGCCTCGACTTGGAGGAGATCGATTGCCTTCTCGGCACATTCAATTGTCTCGTCGTCATTGGCCGCCTTCGCTTCCTTCAGCACAGTCTTCACGGCGTCCAGAGTGAGTTTGCCCTTGTCATTCACAGCATCGGAAAGCAGCCCTTCGTCGGCACCGTATTCCTCGACGTACTCCTCGACTGTCTGGCTAGCGACTTCGGCTTCGACATTGAGCTCGTCAACGCGGGCCTGGTCACCGCTGAAGTAGCGAGCGACTATAAGACCGGGTGGGACGAGGTCCATCTTGTACTTAGTCTTGTTGCGGACGGTCCGGATCTGGAGATCGGGCGTTTCGGAGAGCTTGCGGTCCTTGTCATTGATGGTCGGACGCGGTTTAGCCGCGTTGACCCAGCCTTCGTGCATAACGAGGGACACGTCATCGTGCATGACGGTATGCCAGTAGGTCATAAGCTGCTCGTAGACGCCGTATTCGTCCAACAGCGGAACAGGCCTGAATCGAGCGAGGAGGGCGTCGCTGAGGTCGGCGATGAGGTCGTCCGGCCGGGTTTCGGAGTTAATGGATTCCAGGCTCGCGCGGTGGATGGCATACCAGTCGTCGGTCAAGGAGCGAGCTTCATCGGCGAGCTTCTGGAACTCCGGTGAATCGATCACGGTCTCCTGGACCTCGGTCACGTCGACGGCAAGGTCGACGTATCCGGGGCGGTTCGGCTGGAACAACTGCGGCCGAACCTGAGGGAAGGCATCCCAGTAGCTGCTGAGAGCGTCAATGTCCCGTTCGGGGATGCCACCGTGAAAGTGCGCGTGGAGATCCTGAATGTCTTCGGGCTCGGAGGAGTCGATGTAGCGGGGGATGTTGAGGTTGAAGTCGTTCTTCGGGTCAGCGATCTCAGCAAGCGACACCATCCGCGAGTACCGATCAATCTCAGTCTGATGGTTAAAGACATCGACGATCTTGTGGATATCGCGGCTACGAAGCCGGTTTTTCGCTCCGTCCTTCATAAACCCCTTAGACGCATCAACCATGAAAACACCGGTGCGGGCATGTGCGTTCTCTTTGTCGAGCACAACGATACAAGCGGGGATACCGGTCCCGTAGAACAGATTTGGCGGCAGGCCGATGACGCCCTTGATGTAGCCGCGTTGGAGTAGTGCCTTGCGGATCGTGGCCTCAGAATTGCCTCGGAACAGCACCCCATGTGGCAGGATCACCGCGGCCTTTCCCTTGCTCTTCAACGACTTGAGGGCGTGTAGCAGGAAGGCGTAGTCGCCGTTCTTCGCCGGAGGCATGCCGAACTCGAAGCGTCCGTAGTCATCCAAAAGGCCGTTGCTCCACGACTTGATCGAGAAAGGTGGATTCATCACCAGATAGTCAAACGTGGTCAGTTGTGTCCCAGTAGTGAACTGCGGGTTGGTGATGGTGTCTAACTTGCGGATATCGGCGATCTCGTTGCCGTGCAGAATCATGTTCATCTTGCAGAGCGCCCAGGTGGCGTTGTCCTTTTCCTGGCCATAGATCGTCATGCCGCGTGGGGCCTCGCCTGCGGCCTTCAGAAGTAGCGAGCCGGATCCGCAGGTGGGGTCATAGACGGTCTGGTCTTGTTTTGTGTCGGAGTTGATCCCAACGACTTTGGCCAGGATACGAGAGACTTCGGCGGGTGTGTAGAACTGACCCTTAGATTTCCCGGACTGGACGGCGAAATGCCGCATCAGGTATTCGTAGGCGTCCCCCAGCAGGTCGTCGCCCTCGGCGCGGCTGCCACGGAAGTCGAGATCGTTGAAGATCGCGACGAGTTTGGAGAGGCGATCCTGCATCTCCTTCCCCTTGCCTAGCTTGTCCTCGTCGTTGAAGTCGGCCTGGTCGACAACCTTCTGCAAGTCGTTGGCCTCGGCGAGCTTGGCCATGATCTTGTTGATCTTGTCGCCAATCTCTTTGTCGCCCTTTACAGCGACCATGTCGTCGAAGGAGCCCCCCTCAGGAACGACGATCAGACTCTCGGGGTCCGCCTTGTGTTTGTCAGAGACGTACTTGACGAAGAGCAGCGTGAGAATGTAATCCTTGTACTGCGATGCATCCATCCCGCCGCGAAGCTCATCACAGGCCTTCCAGAGTGAGCTGTACAGATCTGTTTTCTTGAGCGCCAAGGCGAATTTCTCCCTATCCCGTTCCGCTACACGTTCCATCAAGTCCGGGTGCTCCAATCGGAAGATCACCCTCGATTGGACTCTGGATCGCAGCCTAGCTCGGGCCGTGCCGGAGCGACGCGCCGGAATACCAGGAATGCTCCAATAAGTGTGAAGAGGGATTGATTCAGCAGTCCAAAAGTGGGCCCGGCAGGACTCGAACCTGCAACCAACGGATTATGAGTCCGCTGCTCTGACCGTTGAGCTACGGGCCCGTCAGGGCATAGTTTGCCACATTGAACCACCCCCCGGTCTAGGGGCGGCGGAATTCCGACTCTGTGCGGGCAACCATCACATCACAGGGGAGGAACCGGGCCGCATCAGACGAAACCGATCCCAAAAGGACCAGCTTGTTGGACCCCGCCCCCCGATTCCCAACCACAACCAGGTCGGCCGACTCCTTCCTCACCACCTCTTCCATCACCGCCACCGCCGGACCGCCCTTAATCACAACCCGACACTGCTCCTCGAATGGCGCTACCAGTTCTTCAACCGCCGATCTAACCCGAGAACGTTGCGAAGCTTTCACTTCCAGCATCCGTTCCGGTTCAATCCCTGCCGCCTCCAAGTCGGAGTCGTATCTAGGGTCAACTGCCACAGTCACCGTCACTTTTCCGTCCTGTGCCATCGCGATCGCCCTCTCGATCACATATGGAGACACGGGCGAAAGATCAACTGCGGCCATCACCCTCGTGTACGGCCCCCTGGGTTGGCGTCTCACCACCAGAACGTCGTGGCGGGCCACTCGGATAACCCGACGAGTCACGGGCCCCAGATCGGAGGGGTTCATCGTGGAGGAACCGATCACGGTGAGTCGCGCGTTCTTTTCGGCTTTGACGATTTCCCAGGAAGGCGATCCCTTCACCAGCTCGACCCCAATCTCAATTTCGGACCGCCCCTCCACCCAAGTGGCCAGCTCATCGAGTCGTATCCGTCGGTTCCGGTCGACCAACTCCCCCAGGGTTGCCGGATAGAACCTCTCTGTGATCGGTTCAGCCACGTGGAGAAGAAGCAGAGATGCCCCGAAATCTGAGGCGATGATGCGTGCCCGTTCGGCGGCCACAAGGT
>CAYTVW010000072.1:0-7727 GCA_964441865.1 uncultured Acidimicrobiaceae bacterium | reverse complement strand
CTATTCACTTTCTAGTCGGGGGAAATTCCGTTATCTGGGCAAAAGTCGCGTTGGTTTCGTAGGGCCCCTGATGATCAAACCAGAATTGTGATGAGTGTGGTAGCGAGTTTTTGGAGAGGAACGAAGATCATGACAGAACTGTCCGACAGTCCAGAGCTTCTTGTCGGTCGTTGCGTGGATGATGCGGATGTGGTGGCTTATCTAGCGACACACAACCCCAAGAAGAAGGTCAAGAAGTCAATTGATGACGAATTGGTATGGAGTTCTAAGAAAGCGGGTCTTGAGATTCAAGGACTCCGTGCGAGCCGCCGAATAACCACGGTCTTTCTTCATGCCAAAGGTTATGAGGACTTCAAGCAGTACCGGGGCGTCTTGCCGCACGGGCTCAAGTTCGGGATGACCAAGGATGAGACGAAGTCGCAGATGCAGCTCCCGCCCTCGTTTGACGGCCCGACACACACTTCCTGGGACTTCGATGACTATCGCCTCATCGTGCAGTATTGGCCCGATAACAGCATCATGGTGGTGGCTGTGACCGGCGACTTCTGATCGAGGAAGCAGGGACCATGGTCAAAATGATTGAAGGCAGTCTGATCATCCACGGAGATCTCCAAAGTCGCGAGGTCCTGACCGAGGTCCTTGGTGTTTTCGAAGATGACCCCATGTTGGCACCGACGAGATGGGGATCAGCTTCGGGGCTTCGGGATCCATACGATCGCGAGAGAATCATCTCATTTTTGGAGAAGAGCCCTGACCGGCTTAAACCCAATCTCATTAGGACGAGAGCTCCCAACAAGTATGCAGCAGAATGGTATAGCTCCGATGTGGCGGGCTCTTTCAGTTTTGACAGTCGGGGCGACGTCTCAGCGGGGGAAGCCGAGTTCCACTTCGACGTGATCACTCGGTTGGCGAGCAAGGTTCCGCTCGAATGGGGTCATGTCAACGTCAGCTTTGAAGGACAAGAGCAGGACACATGCATGAGTCTGGGCGGTAGCGGCGTCCATCTTGGAGGCTACTCCGATTTCGGACCCACATGCTTGTTCCCGCGTACGATCTTGGGGCCCCGCCTGTTGTCACTTATGGAGGACCGTTCCGCTCTAACTCAGAGCGGTTTGCACATGGGTGAGCTTGACAACGGTGCTGTGTATCTTGACCTGGTGGATTCTCCTTGGGCTTCGGATCCCCAGACGCTTAAAGATGCTCAGACACGCGCTCATGAGGTGCTATCGAAGACGGGGATCTTTGCAGTGCCGAATGGGCGTTACTCGTATGTCCCCGGTCCGAGATGGGAGCCTCTAGATCTTGGTTTTTCCTGAATGTCCGAGGACTACCAGTTGTCGGTTTCCTTTGAGTGTTTGTCCGAGACATCCTGGTCTTGGGGAAGCTGGAATAGCGGGATCGCGGCGAACGCTGAGAGGCCCGTCACTGAAGCACGTTGTGAAGGTGAGGATTTGTGACTGACGCATCGCAGGAGAACAAGGAGATCGCGCGAAGGGTCGCGAGCGTGTTCGGGGGTAATCCCGCAGTTCAGCGTTTTTACGACGAGAGCGACGAACACTTCGTCGACATTCTCGCGTCTCATGACGCACCCCAAGAAGGGTTGACTTCGTATTCGACGATAGGCCTGTCTGATTGGGGATTGTTCCTCGATGGCAAGGAGTATCCGGCTCGCGTGGAGCTGGTAGGAGCGTGTGAGTCGTCGGTTAGATGTTTCGAGGAGGTTCTGGCGACGGCGGCATTCTGCATCATCAACACCAAGTGGTTTTGCGCTCCAGGGGTCATATTCGAGGATGTTGTCGCGGTTCATCAATGCTCGAAGACCATGAGGCATCTGATGCTTATCCCTCCTTTTCTGTGGGACGGCCAGCTTGAGACACTGACGCTTGAGTTTCCGAAAAAGACCGTAGCGTGGCTCCTTGCGGTCCCTGTTTCGCAAAGTGAGCTGGAATACGCCAGCAAGAACGGCCCTGACAAACTCGAAGACCTTTTCGAACAGGAACAGATAGACATCTTTGACATCGACCGAGAACCAGTGGTCTAGCGGGCCGGTGTCCAGGCACACTGGTCTATAGGAGTTCAATAAGGAGATGGCACATGTGTACCTATGACAAACAGTTGGCTGAGGTGGCGGCTTTCGAAGCGGCTTACTACGACGACGAGCTACAGCCTCCTTGCACCATCGCCGAGATCAAGGAACTGCAAGAACGAACCAAACTCTTGCTGGGCGCGGAACTGCCCAAGGAGTATGAACAGTTCTTGCTGAAGCATAATGGCCTCGATTTCAACGGCATGGTGATCTACGCGGGGACCAAGAAGCCATCCGAGGGCGACGATGACTACTGCATCCTCGACTTCGTAGAAGCGAACCTCATCCGCCGCGATATCGAAGAGATGAATGACTTCCTGTTGATCGGCGAAAAGGATGACGAGGAGTTTGGCCTTCAGGTTTCTTCTTCAAAGTATGTTCAGATTGATGCGACATGCCTTGATGTCATCGAAGAGTATTCCTCGTTTGATGAGATGATCGCCGAGGTGATTCAATCCAGATTGTGAACAGCGTTTGGATACGGTGATTGTCTTTCGCTTGGCCGCAAGGCAGTCGATTCGTTGAAGACTTCTATGGTGGCATGGACCTGAGATCACATTCTTGAATCCTGGAATCCGACTCTCCGGGATTGACCGAACAGATTCGCGGGCCTTGGTCATCTCTGTTTGAACCATGGGAGAGGCTTCGCCGGTGACAAGTTTCTTCAGGTGATTCGGATTTGGCGGACGTCTTCGTGTATCGGATTAGCATCCGGTTGCTGTCATTAGGCGCGGTGATCTCTGAGGATCAGCGTCGCTGGATTGCACTAGACGAGCGAGGAGATAATGGAGAATCGGTTGCAGTCATCTTTCCGGTCTCCGGTCGAGCCCTGGATTGTGTTCAGTCGTTCGACGCCGATTAAGGAATCGACACCTGAAAGATCCATGAGAGTGAAGGTGCTCCAGTAGTGGTTCCCGGTTCTTTGAAGAAGGTGCTGAGCATGGGCGGATCACGTCGTCGCGTTGTCGTGTCTCGGAAAACGAGAGCCGCGGCTGCCGAATGCCACAGTCCTGGAATCCCCGTCGGGAGGATTCGCCAATATGAGCATGATCTGAGGAGCGAAATCCGTGAGCGGCATCCGGAACTCCTTTTGACCATTCGATCGTCGGGAACGATCCCCTCAGAATCCGATGTCTCCGCTGCTATAAGCCAGTTCACCGAAGCCTTCAAACACAGGGAGTCGTGAGTGTCCGGTTCCGAGCTCAGAGACACTCGACGCAGGATTCGCAGTGTCCAGGCAACAGAGAAAATCACTCGGGCAATGGGGATGATTGCCTCCTCGAGGATTCCGAAATCCGTGAGTCGCCTTTCAACATCCAAGTCTTATATCGAGTCGATGAGGGAGCTTGTCCGTACCGTGGTGTCAGACGCCACCGAAAAGAATCACCCTCTACTAGACGTTCACCCCTTGGGACGGGTGGGGATCTTGGTAATCGCCTCCGACAGGGGGTTGGTGGGAGCGTATGTGTCAAGCGTCATAAAGATGGCGGAGGCTCGGATCTCTGAGATCGTTCAGACGGGTAGGGAGGTCTCGATCTTCGCTGTGGGACGGAAAGCCCACGCCTACTTCAGGTATCGGGGATACACGGTTGAGAAGGTATGGATCGGACTCACCGACAATCCGACCTACCGAGATTCTCGCCAGGTGTCATCGGCAATTCTGGAACAATTTGAGTTGAACAGGATTCGATGCTTGGAAGTGTTCTACACCCAGTTCCGTTCGGCGCTTGTTCAGAAACCAACACATCTTGAGCTTGTCCCGATTTCGGTCGAGGAGCGAGAAGGGGAGCGTGGTTCGTCTCCCATCTATGAGCCTCCTCCTGATACGATGCTCGGTCGGCTCTTGCGTCGATATGTGGACGCAACCGTCTATGACTGCCTACTCGAGTCGGCGACATCGGAGCATTCAGCGCGAAGGAGAGCGATGAAGGCGGCGACTGACAACGCGGAAGATCTCATCAAAGGCCTTGGGATTCAGGCGAACCGTGCTCGACAGTCCGAGATCACCAGCGAGATCGCCGAAATTGTGGGCGGGGCCGAAGCGCTCGCAGAGCTTCGTGCCGAGAGAGGATAGAGATGGCAACACCCAACAACGAAGGACGCCTGGTTCGAGTAGCCGGTCCTGTTGTCGATGTGGAGTTTCCTTCAGGGACCCTCCCCGAGATTCTTTTCGCCCTTGAGATGGATCTGGAACTCAGCGGTGCGAAGAAGACGATCATTGTTGAGACCGCTCAGCACCTCGGCCACAACAAGGTTCGGGCGGTGGCGATGGCGCCCACGGACGGGTTGGTGCGGGGAGCGGTGGTGAGGAATACCGGTGCGCCGATCACCGTTCCAGTGGGAGAACAGACGCTTGGACATATCTTCAATGTGTGGGGAGATTCGCTGGACGCTCCGGACAAAGAGTTTGTAGGAGAACGCTGGCCGATTCATCACCATTCTCCCCCTTTCGAAGATGTGGAGCCACAGAAAGAGATCTTCGAAACAGGGATCAAGGTCCTTGACCTAATTTGCCCTTACCTGAGAGGCGGAAAGATCGGCCTTTTCGGCGGAGCTGGGGTAGGGAAGACCGTTCTTATTCAAGAGATGATCAACCGGGTGGCAACACAGCACGGGGGAGTCTCGGTGTTCGCTGGCGTAGGGGAGAGGACGCGAGAAGGGAACGACTTGTTCCTGGATATGAAGTCGACAGGCGTCATGGACAAAGCTGCACTGGTGTTCGGGCAGATGGACGAGCCTCCGGGGGTCCGGCTCCGAGTCGCTCTGTCGGCCCTGACGATGGCTGAATATTTCCGTGATGTTCAGCATCAGGATGTCCTCTTGTTCATCGACAACATTTTCCGTTTTACGCAGGCTGGATCGGAAGTCTCGACTCTCTTGGGAAGGATGCCGTCCGCGGTTGGGTATCAGCCGACCCTCGCGGCCGAGATGGGGGTGCTGCAGGAACGGATCACCTCGCTGAAAGGGCGATCGATCACTTCTCTCCAGGCGATTTATGTACCTGCTGACGACATCACTGATCCAGCTGCTCATGCCGTGTTTGCTCATCTCGACGCCACCACTGTCTTGTCTCGGCCTCTCACGGCGCTCGGAATTTACCCAGCGGTAGATCCGCTCGATTCCACCAGTAGGGTCTTGGACCCACAGGTGGTGGGTGAGGAGCACTATCACGTTGCCACCGAGGTCCAGAGAACGCTTCAGCACTATCGGGATCTTCAGGACATCATTGCCATCCTCGGCGTGGATGAGCTTTCTGAAGAGGACAAGGTCGCGGTGGGTAGGGCTCGCCGCATCCAGCGCTTTTTCGCCCAGCCAATGTTCGTCGCAGAGCAGTTCACAGGTCAGCCCGGGGTCTACACGCCTCTCCCCGAAACCATTGCATCGTTTAAGGCTCTTATTGAGGGTGAGATGGACCATTTCCCGGAGCAGGCTTTCTACATGGTTGGTGGTGCCGAAGACGTCGAACGACGTGCCGCGGAGATCGAGAAGGAAGCCAAGGAGTGAGCAAGTCATTCAATGTTGACGTTATCTCTCCTGAAGGTTTGGTGTGGTCGGGAGGGGCGACCATGCTGATTGCGCGGACGACTGAGGGTGAAATCGGAATTCTTGCTGGCCATGAGCCTCTCATCGCCGAACTCTCAACCGGCGCGGTCGTGATCTCCCAAGGTTCTTCTTCAGTCTCGCTCGCGGTTTCGAGGGGGTTCCTGAGGGTGGATGAGAGCTGTGTGACGGTGATCTCTGACCGGGTCCGACCCCATGGCGGGGGTACCTTCGAGGACCTCAGAGTGGGGACCGAATAACCCTGGAAAACCGGTCTATAGCGGCGAACAGGAAATACTGTCCTGCAGCGGAGTTGTCAATATACTTTACCCGTTCGTTGTGACTAGTCATCTAGGGCGTGAATTCTTTGGCCGTTTCGCAAAGGCCTCGTATCGACGATCAATGACTAGCCACCCATTCATGGACGAAGGGTTCGATCCAGAGTCCGTGGTGGGGGCCAGGCAAGAAGACCACTGGGACTGATAGAGGAAAGAAGAATGGACCTGAATCCTTCGAGAAAATGTCACGGCGCGCTCATTTCGGCATTGGCGCTTATCTCGACGTTGGTTGTGGTGTCTCTTCCTGCGCGTGCTGGCGTCGCTCTTAGTCATTCCCAAGAGTTCGTTGGTAGTTACTCCTACACAGGGACCGGGGCCAGTCTTATCTCGACTCGCCATTCGGGAACCTTCTGCCCGGTGAACAGCTCAGCGACTGCCAGTCTCTCGGGGATCCCGACAGGCGCCTCTGTGGTATCGGCACGGCTCTATTGGGCAGGGTCCTATCGGGATTCTGCAGGGTTTCCTCCTGATACTTCGGTACAGTTTGGACCCACCGGTCTTCCGGCCACCGAAGTCACCGCTCCAGCCATGACTGATAGCTATGACACGGGCTACTACGTAATCGACTTCTGGGGATCTGCCGCTGATGTCACCTCGATAGTGACCGGGAATGGTTCCTACACCCTTTCAGGACTCACGGTTTACAACGGGGAGCCGCATTGCAGCCAGACACAGACGGTGATGGGCGGATGGACACTCCTGGTGGTCTACGAAGACCCGTCACTCCAGACCAACACTGTTCAGATTTACGAAGGATTCGTAGGGGCTACCGGGAGCCTGGGGACGTTCACTCTCGACGGGTTCAGGGTCCCATCGGTGGGAGGAACTGGATCTTCAATGGCCTTTGTTGGTTGGGAAGGCGATCCGACCGGAGGGAGCGGTGAGGCTATCTCCCTGAACGGGATTGCCCTCTCGAATGCAACGAACCCCGCCAATAACCCATTCAACAGCACTGTTGACATAGCCGGACTATCGCCGGTCTATGGGGTCGATTTCGATCGGTTTGACGTTGGCACGGTGCTGGCCGCGGGCGACACCAGCGCTTCTCTCCAAGTCAATTCGGGATCCAGCGAGCTGGTGATGCTCTCGACAGTGGCTCTCGAGATCCCCACCGAATACCTCAACCTGTCTGTAGAGAAAACCGCAAACCGTTCGGTTGTCGGAATCGGTGACACGGTCACCTATACGGTTACTCTCGTCAATGAGGGACCTGACACCGCGACGAATGTGGTGGTCACGGACGCTCTCCCGGGTGGATTGTCGTTGGTTTCTGCGGTTCCGAGCGCTGGATCATTCTCAGGAGACGAATGGTCCATACCTTCTCTAGACGCTGGGACTGCCACTCTCACTCTCACTGCCACTGTGGTGTCTGCCGGAACCCACGTCAACACGGCTTCAATCACGTCCGTTGACCAAGCACAAACGGCGGGATCCGACGATTCCGACTCGGCCTCCATCTGGGCGGCTTCAATCGCAGTAAGCAAGACAGCGAACGTCTCTGGTTCGGTCACCGCTGGTGACGAGATCGAATTCACCGTCGAGGTCGAGAACACATCTGGCGCTCCTGTTAGTGATGTCGTGGTTAGCGATCAGCTTCCTACGGGCCTCACCTATGTTTCGGGCTCGACCACAGCTTCAGGTGGAACGGCTCTGAGCGCGTCCAACGACGACTTCTCCTCGGGAACCTTCACCGGTGGGACCGGGTGGTATGGACCTTGGGTAGAGATCGGCGAGAGCGACGGGCCCAACGCCGGCAACCTGCG
>CAYTVW010000071.1:0-7736 GCA_964441865.1 uncultured Acidimicrobiaceae bacterium | reverse complement strand
CCTACCCCTGCGGGTTCGCAAAGCGAACCCTTGCGGTACTTTCCCCCCGCCAGAGCCGGGGGGACCGACGTGCGGTACTTTCCCCCTAGACTCCGTCAAGTCTCGGTTGAGTGCGGTCTCCGGGTCCTGCGCGACGGAAACCGGCAACCTGGTCAGGTCCGGAAGGAAGCAGCCACACCCGGGTCTTCCGGGCGACGCAGCCAAGCCTGGCGGCCGCACCGAACCGAGGTGTCATCTCTTTGCGTCGAAAAACTCACCCAAGAGACTGGCGCATTCGTCCTGAAGAACGCCGGGAATCAACTCGATACGATGATTCAACCGTGAATCTTGGGGGACGTTGTAGAGGCTCCAGCATGCTCCCGACTTCAAGTCGGGGGTCCCGTAGACAATCCTTTCGAGTCTCGCCGCAACCGCCGCTCCCGCACACATCACACAAGGCTCAAGAGTCACAACCAGAGTGTGCCCGCAAAGCCTCCAGTCCCCCGATTCTCTTCCTGCTTTTCGGATAACCAGGATCTCGGCATGGGCCGTAGGGTCCCCGGATTCTTCCCGCCTGTTGTGATCTACCGCGACGACACGACCATCCAAGTCGAGAAGGACCGCGCCAATAGGAACATCTCCGTGCTCCACAGCCTCCTTCGCACTCTCAAGCGCAAGGCTCATCGCCGAATCCCACTCACTCAACTCGATACTCCGTTTCGTCCTTCGCTTCGCAGTAGGTACTCTGTTCGCTTCCTGGCACCCATTGGAGGGGTCGCATAGTCTGGCCTAGTGCGCGGCACTGGAAATGCCGTTGGGGGTGTAAGCCTCCACGAGGGTTCAAATCCCTCCCCCTCCGCGACGCGGTTTCGCGTTGTCGGAAAAGGTAGGTTCAACTACCGTTCCAGAGCAATTTACTCCCTGGAGGGGTCGCATAGGCCGGTCTAGTGCGCGGCACTCGAAATGCCGTAAGGTCTGAAAACCTTCGTGGGTTCAAATCCCACCCCCTCCGCCAATCCCAGCCGTCGGGCCCCGGATCCCCGTCTACTCTTGTAGTCGCGCTCCGGCGTCAGGCCACCCCGGAGGGATGACCGAGCGGTCGAAGGTGCTGGTCTTGAAAACCAGTGAACCCTCTGGGTTCCGTGGGTTCGAATCCCACTCCCTCCGCTACAAGCCCGAGTATTGGCCCTCTTTCGGGAACCGCCCCGTTGGCGTCAACGTGAGCGAGCCGTGTGTTGGCTCTCGCCTATTTGAGAATCTCTTCGGTCTTTCCTTGCCCAGCTAGCAGGTTTCCCACACTCCACACCGGCCGAAAACGGTCCGAGTCCAGAGCAATCATGGCCATCTGTCGCCGATTGCATTTCGCGTTTAATTCGATGATCCGAGAAGCGTGTTCTTCGCTTGAACACCAGAGATTCACAGCCACAGCGAATTTGGATTGAAAAGGCACTGCAACCATATCGGCTGGCCACACAGCAGGCTCGTTGGCCAGGGTTTCCCGAGCCATCTCGGAAACCGTGCGCTCCTCGGGCCACCCATTGGGTTTTACGAAATCTTTCTCATCCTCAAGACGTGAGAACCAGTCAATCGAGTCCTGAAATCGCGCATCTGAGAACTCCCGGCTGGATGCCACCATCCTCAACGATTCAAGGGCTTCTCGTACATGCACGGGAGAGTCGAAAACGGCCAGAGGAAGGCGATGGGGCCGTTGGACCCTATACCGTCTGCTCGACATCCCGTGAAAGATCCGCGCAGTAACCGCTAGAGACGTCCGGAAACGGTGACCCGCCTCCGTCATCCGGAACCAGAGATCCCAGTCCTCCAGACCGGGCCCGTCCCTCCAACCTCCGACGTCCTCAACCACGCCCCGCCGGTGACCAACAGTTGTGGGTTGAAACAACGGGGCAACCGTCTGGATTTCGGGGTGCCAGCAGAGCATCAACGGGTTCAGCGGCCTGTCGACGCTTCCGTCTTCGAAAACTCGCTCATGCGAAGTAGAGACCATCGATTCCCCGGACGAGAAGAGTTCCTTCAATACTGACAGATGGTCGGACGTCCATTGATCGTCATGATCGATATACGCAACGTACTCGCCCCGAGCTTCTGTGAGCCCAACATTTCTGGGACCACTGGGATGCCCGAACCTCCGAACCGGAATAGAACGAACCCGTCTGTCCATCCGTTCAATGCGAGAAACATGTTCCAGGGTGTCGTCGGTACATCCATCAAGAACCACCACCAACTCAAAATCAGATTCGGACTGATTTGTGACCGATTCGATAGTCGAAACAATCGCCGACGACCGATTGAACGTGGGACAGATCACCGAAACGACCGGAGAACTCACTTTCTTGGTTCGAATTCGAGGAAAGGAAGCCTTACCCAGCCGTTGGGCTTAGCGGCTTCCAGTGCAAGCAACACCCCGGCGGTTCCAGTACTGAGATCACAGGACAACCGCAGCGATCCTTCTCCGAGGACCCCAAATCCGTTCCCTAAAGGAACCGAATGCCACCCCAGATCCACGAGATGTTGGCGGATAGCCTCATCGGCCCACTCCGTATCTCCACGAATTGTGGCCAACGCCAAGATCACACCCGCTCGCCCATTCGCAAGACCAGCCGAAGTCAACCCGCGCCGACGGAGCGGAACCTTGAGCTGATCATAAGCAGTACGCAACAGAGAATCCGGGTTCAAGGAGATCAATCGGTTGAGCACAATCAGGACACCCCCTCCGCCCACACCAAGGAAAGGAGAGGCCCAAAGAGAGTTCTGAGTTGGCCCCACAGAGTCCGACCATCCGAGAGACTGGAGGTCCATCGAAATGAGCTTCTCGGCTAGATCCAATCGCCACGGTTCGTCGAGCACCTCCGCCAAACGCAAATGGAGCAAAGCCACGCCAGATAGTCCGTGAAGGAGGCCGCCCAGTACCATGCCGTTTCGGTTAACCGGAGAAACGTCGCCCAAACCATCCGCTATCTCTACAGCACGAGAAACAAGTCCTTCGTTACGGCCATCCGAACCGAAATGGAGCATCGCCAAGGCGACTCCAGCCAGACCATCAAAGAGAGTCGGTCCAAGGCCCCCGATTTCACTATTCGACAGACGCTCAACCAATTCGTCGGCTTCGGAGTGCAACCCAATCCGATCGAACGCCCAGGCGATTCCGGCTAAACCATCGAAAAGACCCGGACGAAGATCACGCAACTCTCGGACTCTCTTCCGGGTCCACTCGACGTGAGTCTCCTCAATTGCCATGTCACACGCCTTAAGGGCGAAAAGAACACCCGCCGAACCGGTAGACAAGTTCACTCCTCCGCCCGGAACCAAGAATTGGTGAATGTCGCCCGGGAACAGCCTGTCAGTCCGGTCGAGACTCGCGGTTTCGAGAAGGTTCCGACGAAGGAGCTCAGCTCGCGTGTCGCCTTCGTCTTCGAACCGATCCCACCTCAAGGTTGCGGAGATAGGTCCTTCCCCGGGGTACGGATTCGGCCCGAGATCGCTCCTGACCTGATCCGCGAAGTCATCTGATACTGGGAACGAAGAACCAACGACATCAAGGAGCTGATCGAGTTTGGTCTCGCTCCACCCGAGAGTCACAACCGCCGGAACAAACATCTCAATCCGGAGACATCCGAGACCATATCGATCCACCATCGGTCCGCCGTAACCGACAGGGGCTCGAAAACCCGGTGCAGCGATCCGTTGAGGTTTCATCTCTTGAACCGGACTGCTCCCCTCGAAATCGATAAAGTGAATGGACCCGTCTTCAGAGACGAGGACGTTATTCGGATGGACATCGCCGAAAACGACACCTCGTCCATGCATCATCTCAAGTGTCCGATCAATCGAACCCAAAATGCCCAAGCTCCATTTGGCGTAATCATCGAAAGACATCGCGTCAGGCCCTCCGATCAACGGATTCCATCGTTGGATGCATTCGAGAAGCGAAATGCCCTGCACCATCTCCCGAACCAGGTAGAAATGCTCGAATCCCTTTCGGTATTCGATGACTCGGGGGATAGCATCGACGCCAGCGAGCATCTCGAGCGCCCAATGCTCCGTTTCAAGACGAGCGACTGCATCCCTACCCTCTTCGTCCAGCCCAGCGTAGGGACGAGCCTCCTTCATCAGCACTACTTCTTCAGTGTTCGCGTTGATGGCCTCATACACCCCTCCCCCGTTAGAGAAATGCAGAGCCCGTTTCGGCCTATAGGGGAAATCCGAGAGCCTTCCTTGGCTACGGGCTGTCAACGAGGGCTCCAGGCATGCGGGGATCGAAACCCATTCAGGTGGGCGGAATACTGGCTTTCTCTCGTCGGGGACCAGCTTCCCCTCCGGATCACGGATACAGTGGACAATCCGCCCCACGGAGTCTCGGGCAAGAAGGTCGACAAAACCCCCATACCGCACATAGACAGGACCTCGGCCATAACGGAGATCGCTGAGGATATAGGGGCTTGGTTCACCCCCAATCGTCTCGTCCAGATCAGTCAGAACCTTCTCCAGTTCCGCCTCGTCTTTGGGAAAGACTGCGATGAATTTGCCGCTAGCTGTCCTGTCTCCGTACTTGCTGTTTCGGCGAGCCAGCACCGATGGACCCCGAATGAACTTGAACATCAGCTCACGCTCAAGACAATAGGTCGAGACAACTCGGAGGAACTCCTCCGTTTTCGGTAGCGTTGCCGAAACATGAATCTTCCACCCTTGTTCGGGGAGGCCATCCAAAGAGGGTGGATAGAGGTAGCACCATTCGGAATCAAGCCTTCGGCTCCAATTGTCGGGGAGATCTTCTGAGGCGAAGGCGAAGTCTGGCGTGTCGTCCAACCCCGCCTCATAAAACGGAGATTCGAGGCGACAGAACTGGAAGTATCTCAGATCCATAGAAGTTCCAATCAGAAAACCGGAGACAGATACTTGCGGAGGAACCACTCGAAAAGCGGGACCGAAGGTCCAGAGATCTTCACCGCACCCACCGGAGAGGGAAGCGGCTCAGCGGACGTCGCCAGATAGGTGACCTCATAAGGGACTTCCATATCCGTCTTGAAAGGACCAACCGCCGACAGTGGGCCTGTCGCTGTCGAGGGCTCAACCGATACAACTCGTCCGACACCGATTGGCTCTCTCAGGACCAATCCGTTCCGGAAGAATGTCAGTTCACGATGGTCCTCAAGCAAGGACGTGTCAGTAGTGAGGGGTAATACAATGTGAATCTCCCCTTCCGAATCGACGAAATACCCTCCTCCAATATCAAGAGGCACTCGAAAAGCGGCGAAGCTCCCCACGGTGGCTGTGAAGATCCCAACCACCGCCAGTGTGATCCTCCAGGGCTTCGCCCCACCGCGATGCCCCTCTCGTGCGATCCGCACAACACCACGGACCATCAAGAAGACAGCTCCACCCAACGCCAACGCCACCGAGACAGAACCGACAATCCCGATGAGCGCCAGCCCTTCAATCCAAAGGTTGGCCGCTTGGGCAATCAACAGCACCGGGAATGCGACACAGGCAAAGCCATAAGGAACTGACCAAGAGACTGATGTCACTTCCTTGTCGTAGACCCCACCCATCAGCGCTCGAGCAGTGGCCCTTCGGAAATCAGTGATTGATCTCGCCCTCAGCCCAGATTCGTCCAGATGACTCATCAAAGCGATATAGCCGTCGAACTTCACAAACGGTATGAGGTTGAAGATCGCCGCGACATAAGTGATCACCGAAAACAGAATCAGGCCACCTAGCCATTCCGGAGATTCAACAAACAACGATCCAATCCCCGCGATCCCTGCAACAACAGTCTGGGTGGCAACCCCCGCCAAAGCCACCTGAACTCGCTGTCGGCGGTGAGGAAGCCGCCAACCATCGGAGACATCACAGAAGAACGCCGGTGCAAGGTAGAAGAGCATTACTCCCATCCGCTTTGGCCTACCGCCAAAGTAGGTGAGAACGGCACCATGACCGAATTCATGAAGAGCAGTGGTACCGAGAACGGCAACAAATACCCAACCGATCACTTCCACAGACACCGGCCCACTCAATACCTCCCGCACTTGGGAGGGGCGGCCCAACAAGGCCAGAATTCCGCCGATTCCCAACACTCCGGCTACCACCCGAGCCGACCGACACGCCAGGACACCAACCAGAGTCTTCAATCTTCCGAGCACACGGGATGGATCCACAAGCGAAAACTGAATTGTCATCGGCGGCGAGAAGCGCCATCTTCGATTGCTTCGGGGCGGACGCCCGTCGTCCAACATCTCCTGTTGACGCAACTGATTCACCCCCCGTCTGACATCATCAACCGTCCAGCGCTCACCGAGAGCGACAGCGAGTTCGTCAAGGTTCCTCTCACCATCCAGTGCTCTTACCAAGTCAGCGAACTCTCCCGAAACCCGGTAGTAACGAGATGAACCCCGTTGGAGTATCCACTGATCGCCCTCCACCGAAAGAGCGTGAAGCTCGACGTCAGCTCCGATCCGTGGCCGAGCCGGATCAGTCAGCGAACCGGTGCCTTTTCTCAGCAAATGCTGCGAAACCATGTCTAGGTCACATCCCGTCGAAGCATTGACCATGTCGCAACAGCTCCTACTGCCACTACCCAGAGAGAAGCCACCAAGAATCCGATTGGCATGGTGAACAACTCTGGTTTTCCGTCTCGATAAACGCTGCTCAAGGCAATCGTGAAGAGGAACCTGGCGGAGTATGGGACCAACCGCTGGAGCATGGGCTCAACCAAGAGAGTCAAGAACACGATTACCGAGACGGCTCCTGACGTGTTTCGGATCAGCATTCCTATGAACATCCCAAAAGGTGCGGCAATCACAGAACACAAGAACACTCCCCACAGGGTGAGCAATGCATCAGAGTTCCATACGACCTCGACACCCACCCCCGGCATTATCAGCACAACACTCAGATATGCCCCGATCAACGAGAGAATCCCAAAAAGCATCCCAGAGACAATCGATGCAAGGAATCTCGAAAGGACAACATCTCTACGGTCACGTGCTACAAGAATGCTTCTGGCCAAACCGCCAGATCCGGCATCGCGGGTCTGAATCGTCGCCGCGAACAACGAAGAAAACAGGTACACCATCATCCAGGCCCTAACCACTTGACCGGTGACAATTGAGCCTGCTGTCCCCTCCTGCCTCCCCAGATCAGCGTATCCATAAGAAGTGATAAGGGACATCAAGGCACCTGAGAGAGCCATGATCCACCACGCTCTCCCCACCCTGAGTTTGAGGATCTCGGACTTGAAAAGCCTAAAAAGACGCATCCATTGCCCTTTCTCCGACCACTTCAAAGAATCTCTCCTCAAGATCCTTCCCCTGAGTGAACTCTCCAATCGACCCCGAATAGAGGACTGTCTGCTGAAGAATCACGACATCGTCCACTGTCTTTTCCACCTCAGCGAGCTGATGGCTACAAAGCAAAACCGATCTCCCGTCCTCTGCATATTTCCGGACGAGTCTCCTGAGCCACCTAACGCCTTCCGGATCGAGGCCGTTGGCGGGTTCGTCAAGCACCAAGAGTTGAGGACTTGCCAAAAGAGCGACACCGAGCCCCAGCCGTTGCCTCATCCCCGTCGAGTAGGCTGACACGGGACGATCGGCGTCCCCTGCCAACTCGACCAGATTCAGGACTTCCTCTACGCGTGATTTCGGAAGCCCTAGAGCAGCAGCCCAAAGCGATATCTCCCGACGCCCGGTTGCTCCAGGAACAGCCACCATTCCGTCCACCATTGCACCGACTCTATGCGG
>CAYTVW010000070.1:0-7779 GCA_964441865.1 uncultured Acidimicrobiaceae bacterium | reverse complement strand
CGTCTTTCCACCACTTCTCGAAGTGGGCGACAGAGACGACGTCTTGTGGGATGCGAGCTTCGTAGAGGTCGAAGATGGCGTCTTCCGAGATCAGAAGATCGTTTGAACGCTTGCGTGACTCCATGTCTTTCACTTCTCTGATGAGAGAGGCGTTGTGATCCCAGAACCTGTGGTTGGGATTCCACTCCCCGTAGACCAGAGCATGACGGATGAACAATTCCCGGGCGGCCGCCTTGTCAATCCGGCCGAATTGCACCGGTCGGACCTCGAAGAGCGGGAGCCCATAGATGGTCACAGTCTCGTTGACGAGAGCCGAGCCCTTCTTGGAATCCCACCATGGGTCGGAATAGGACTTTCTGATGAGATGAGATCCAATCTTCTCTATCCAGGCCGGATCTATCTCTGCCACCCCTCTCGCCCACATCCTGGTGGTCTCGACCAAGTCAGCAGCCATCACCCATTGGGGGGCCTTTTTGAAGAGAGCAGACCCGGGCGCGATTGAGAAACGAGCATCTCGCGCCCCTCGATACTCGAAACCTTCCGGATCTTTCCTCCCGACATGCGACAGAAGCCCCGCGAGAAGGCTCTTGTGAATCAGGTCTTCCTCGGCTTCCCGTCGGCTTGGACGCATCCCCATTTCGGCGCAAACCTCGCGGAGCTGCATGTGCAGATCCTGCCATTCTCTCACTCTCCAGTAGTTGAGGTATTCCTCACGACACATTTTCCGGAACTGGCTAGAGGTTCTTGCGCTCCGAGCATCTCTGACGTGTTTCCAAAGGAGTATCCATCCGAGAAGATCAGACCCGGGGTGCCGATATCGCGCGTGCATCTGATCGGCCTGGGCTTCTTTCTCTCTGGGACGCTCCCGAGGATCTTGAATCGAGAGGGCCGAGACAATCACCAGGACTTCTCTCAGACAACCGTTTTCGTGACCAGCTATCAGGATCCGTCCAAGTCGCGGATCGACCGGAAAGTCAGCAAGCTTCCTACCTATGGCAGTCAGGAAGCCGGGCTTCCCGGCCTTGTGAAGGTCGACTGCCCCCAACTCCTCCAATAGTGCGATTCCATCCCGGATCGATCGACTATCTGGAGGGTCGAGAAACGGGAAATCCTCGACCTCGCCTAAACCTATCGCAGCCATCTGAAGGATGACAGAGGCAAGGTTTGTTCGACGGATCTCCGGTTCGGTGTACTCGTCTCGTCCGAGGAAGTCCGCTTCCGAATAGAGACGGATACAAATTCCCGGCCCGATCCGGCCGCATCGTCCAGCCCGCTGATTGGCGGAAGCTCGCGAGATTGGCTCGATCGGGAGTCTCTGCACCTTGGTCCGCCGCGAGTACCTTGAGATTCTTGCGGTACCGGGGTCTACCACATACCGGATCCCGGGAACAGTGAGCGAGGTTTCAGCGACATTGGTTGCGAGAATGATTCTCCGCCCCGTATGGGGAGCGAAAACACGGGACTGTTCTGCGACGGTGAGTCGAGCGTATAGGGGAAGAATCTCGGTGTGACGTAGCCCCATCTCTCCCACAGCTTCGGCCGCGTCGGAGATCTCACGTTCGCCTGAGCAGAACACGAGAATGTCTCCATCTCCATCGTGAATCAGTGCCTTCACGGCATCACAGATCCCGTCGGGCTGGTCTTTCGGATCGTCACCGGACCCGTCAAGAGGCCGATAACGGAGCTCAACCGGATAGGTGCGACCCGAGACTTCAACGACTGGTGCATCGTGGAAATGATGAGCGAACCGAGCAGTGTCGATGGTGGCGGAGGTAATGATCACTTTGAGATCGGGCCGTTTAGGAAGGAGACGGTGGAGATACCCAAGAAGGAAATCTATGTTCAGCGACCTCTCGTGGGCTTCGTCAACGATGATCGTGTCGTACTTGGAGAGAACCCGGTCGTTGTGAATTTCGGCGAGAAGAAGCCCATCGGTCATCAGTTTCACCAGTGTCGTTTCTGAGACCTGTTCGCTGAAACGAACAGCGAATCCGACTGTCTCTCCCAATGGAGATCCGATCTCTTCAGCTACCCGTGCTGCCAGGGACCGCGCAGCGATTCGGCGTGGCTGAGTGTGGCCGATATATCCCTCGACTCCCCGTCCGGCTTCAAGACACATCTTCGGGAGTTGGGTGGACTTCCCCGATCCGGTTTCACCCGCGACTACTACCACCTGGTTATCCCGGATCGCCTCGAGGAGCTCTCTCCTTCTCGCGGTTATGGGGAGTTCTTGGGGATAGTCGAGACGATTCGGGACCGCACTCCTCCGCCTTTCGTACAGAGCATCGGCCTTCTGGATCTCTTCCGCGAGAACGGCCAAGGCTTCCCTTCGCTTTGTCGGTGAAGCGATTCTCCCTGCCGAATCAAGTCGCTTCCCGAGACGCGCCCTATCAACCGTTCTAAGACGTTTGAGGCGAATTCGAAGCTCAGGAAGGGAAGTCTCGGACATGAACCGTCAAATGATGGCGATTCTTCTCCGATAAGGCGAACGAGTTCAGGCTTCGGACGCGTCGCGTTGAGCGATCGCCTTCAGAACCCACTGCATGTAGGTGTCGAACCCGTTGCTGAAAGCATCCCGATCTACCTGCCATGTGCCCGGTTGACGCGGGAACCCGGCGATAGCCCGCTCAACCCTTTCCATCGTCGTTCCCTGGCTCCGAGCCGACTCGACGATCGCGAGTCCGGCTGGGGTGACGACTACGTCGCCAGATTCAACCGAAACGAGCCCTACAGAGGCGAGTCTCCCGCAGGCAGCCTCGAATTCTTCGGGACTGAGAATGTCAGCGTTGATTGCATCGGCAGCGCCGATGACCATGGCATATGGTGCCGCTTGGCCACGATCGCCCTGAGCATGGGCGAGCGCCAAAAGCACCCAGGCATCGGTGTTCAATTCCATAGCGAAAACCCTAGCGTGATTCGGACAACTTGGTAGTACCTAGATTTCTCGCCGAAAACGGAGCAGACCCCTCCAGATCGAACGTTCGAAGTGTTCGCATTCCTGATGATGATCGACCCCCTCGCGAGAGATAAGAAATATACCTCACCGCGGACGGAATGCCTCGCCACGCTTCTGCCATGACTTCGACAATCCCCCCGTGCCGAACCACCAGAAACCTGCGGGAACCCCGCGAGACCCTCTCCATCTTCCATACTCGATCGGTTCTCTGAACTGGGGAATCCTGAGACCAGCTGCGGACCTAGCTGTCAGAGGTTCTCTACCGTGTCGGGCAGGAAGAGTTGGTTACCCTCCGGGGGCCTTCGCTTCCCGCGAACCGGGCAAGAACTCGAAATGACGGAGCCCTTCTAGCACTCCACCGGCCCCGAGTCTCATTGCGAAATACACGTTCCGACGCCCACGCAGAATTTCGAGCTCTGCCTGGTATCCGGCGGGAACGATCCCAATCCAATCACGATCAAGCATGCTCAGGTCGTTTCCCGAGTCTCCGGCGGCCACCACCCGATTCGGCTCCAACCCCCACTTCTCGACTAGATGATGAACACCACCGCCCTTCAGTCCGGTGACCGGAGCAACATCGAGGTATTGACCGTGAGCCCACACCGTGAGCGTGGGGAATGGGAGAGTGCTGAGAGCTGCCGCCACGGCTTGTCGATTCGCGGGGATATCGGCGGCGAAGTAGCTCACCTTGTGGGGGAACTGCTCGTAGTCGGGTTGGGAGCTCACGAAGCTGAGTCCGGCAAGGACTCTCCTCACCGCTGAATCGTCGAATCCGGTCGCATCGAGCCGGTCTCGATAACTGGGATCTGGCCGATCGACAAGACTCCCGTCCCTCGGGATGTGATAAACCTCAGCACCGACGGCCGTAACAAAGGCATCGAAATCATTCGCTCGGAAACCGTGGGCACCTAACACTTCGGCGGTGTCGTGAAGATGACGTCCGGTGGCGATCACCCAATACAGATGAGCACCAAAGGACTCCAGTCTTTTCCGCTCAGAGCGCACCGCTTCGCGCAGTTTCGGGATAGCTTCGTCGTCCCCGAGAAGGGTTGCATCGATATCTGTGGCCAAACACCACGTTTCATTCCTCACCACCAAGATAGTAACGAATGCCCCACGGTTTGCTCACCGGGCTCACCCCTACCTCGCCTTCAAAAAGCCTTTTCGAGGTTGAGACACGGCCGGGTCGGTGTTCTTCACTCCCCACCGTGGCCTACCCACGAAGTCCCTCTTTAACCCGCAGAAAACCTATCGAGTACTGCAATATTGATGTCAGTGTCACGACACCATTGATCAGTGACGACCGAGACAATCCCCCTTGCCTCCTACAAACTCAGAACCCATAGACTCATTGCTCTGTTCTGTCGAAAACAGCAGGGATAAGCAGGCCTTGTCTCGTCTGGATAATCCGCCAACAAGAACCAGCGCGGATTCGGTGTCGGCTTCGCCCCTCTGGTCTCCACCCCACGCCCGGAAACGTGCCAAGACGCCTATCTCAGGCAGCCAGTCCCCCAAGGCCAATTCCTCAGGCCCGCTCTTTGAGTTGATCCATCAGCCCATCACGCCGCATCACGATCGGCATCGCCAATGGGGCCAATGCCAAGGCGGCTAGCAGCCCCGAGGAAACGGTCCGGCCGACCACCCTCACCAACTCCCCCGTCACTGGTTCGCCTTGGGAGACAGCAAACCACGCCAATCCCCATAGAAACCCGACAACAGTCGCTAGAACGACAACCAAGCCAGATTCAGCAACACCCAACACCATCACATCGATCGGACGAGCCCCTAATGCCCGGTAGAGGGCGAACTCGGATCTTCGAGTCCAAGTGAGCAACACCAAGATCAGAAACAGCCCTAAGCCGACTGCCAGCCAGAGACGGGCAGTTGGTCTCGCCCGAAACTCGGCAGATACGTCTCTTGAAAACTCATCGAGCTTCACCAGACGGGCCGCCCTCACCTCACCGGGAGCGTCGCCTAATGCGTAGCGAGCTAGATCAGGACCAATCCTCCCGGCCGAATCGTCGTATTCAATCCAGCAAGAATCGAAATCGCCCTCCGGTGCCATCAAATGCATGATCGAACCCGAATTCCATACGAGCCGTCTGGAATCGGGGAGCACCATCATCACCTCACCTACGCCTCCATCGATTCCAATGAATGACCCGGCCCCGGACCCCAAGGATTCTGCTGCTTCGCTTCCCAACACCCAGCCAGGGCCCACCAGATCGGCGATCGAAGTCCCCGGCGCCCAAATCCTCACGGCCCCCGCGGTTGCTCCTGCCAGTCCGAAAAGCCTCCCAGGCGAGACATTCGGATAGATCGCCGTCCCCGATGTGGAACTGCCCGCTTCGATTACATGCTCTTGATCGCCGACCGCTTCACAAAGAGCCGCGGGGATCCCGAAGTCACTCCCGGCGATCACCACATTCCCGCCCTCGTCAACAAGCCGACGTCGGAAAGAGGCCATGTCTGCGATCGAAGCCGCCTCGGCGGCCACTACTGCAAACGCCAAACCTCCAGCGATGACCCCAAGAGTCACGGTACGAGGAAGAGATGCCCGAAGGTTCCTGACCGCCTCCTCCCAAAGGCTCGCCATAGACCAACCCCGGCTCATATGATCGCCTCCCCATCGACTAGCCGGACAACCCGATCACACCGAGCCGAAACCAGAGGGTCGTGAGTAGCGACCACCAAACCGGCACCCGATTCGGAGCGAAGACCCCACATCCGGACCAACACCTCAACCGAAGTGTGCTGGTCGAGCTGTCCCGTCGGCTCGTCAGCTAACAGATACTTGGGTTTGGAAACCAGTGCCCTCGCGACACAAAGCCGCTGCACCTCGCCGCCCGAAAGCAACCTGGCTGGACCATCGCGCTTGCCTCCAAGGCCAACCGAATCGAGCGCCTCCAGGGCCAACCGTTCGGCCTCATCCCTATCTACACCCCGAGCCAGAAGTGGAATCACAACGTTGTCTACCGGGGTGCGCCGACCCAGAACATTCACCGTCTGGAAAACCCAGCCCAGGTTCTCGAACCGCAGCCTCTGGCGATCAGCCGCCGACGAAGCCTCAACGCCATCTACCGACACCGACCCTTCAGAAGGGACCAAGAGCATCCCCATGATCGCCAACAATGTGGTCTTCCCCGAGCCCGAAGGCCCCATCAAAGCCACAGACTCTCCCGAAACAACCTCCATCTCAATCCCAGACAACACTGGAGTCCCTGCCACATACTCGTGGCCGACCGACCTCACACTCAGTGACATCCCACCACACCCATGTCGGCGGGATTGGCCAGAACAGGGACACCTGCTTCAAGACCTGAACCGACGTAGGACTCTGAAACCGCTCCGCCCGACAGCACTACCTGCCTAGGTTCATAGCCCGAACCGGCTTCCACATACACACAGAGCGATCCATCAACGTCCGAGACCAACGCAGTCGAAGGAACAGCCAAAGACTCAACCGGAACAGCCCTCTCTATCCAACCGTTCACCGCTTCCACTCCCGGAACCACCAAATCCTCCAACGTCAGGCGAGACTCCTCCGTCAACGCCCCGTCGACCAGACTCAACGGCGATGCATCATCAAACAGAAACACCCACTCCCCGGGTGTCTCCACCGCCGCTCCCTGATAGTCGACAAACTCGGCTCCCGAAATCTCCACGGGCCCAGCCAACAACACCGAATCGAATGCCGGTGCCACCGCGCCCACCGTCGCCTCGACCGACGCCACCTCGAATCCCTCCGACGGCATCCAAACCACCCAAGACGGATCAAACACCCTCATTTTCCCATCCACGCCCAACGACGAAGCAAACAACTCGACCGCCCGCGCCGTGACCGAGTTGAATTTCTCATCCGGAATACCATCAAACAGCCCTTGTTCGGATAGCAGCTCTTCCAGCCATTCCACATCCGAGCCCGAAGAGCCCTCCCCCAAGAACCTCCAAAAAGGCTTCGGTGACGCCAAAGCCACCCGATCTACCCCGTCCACTTCCACAACCAGCGATCCAGACTCCAGCACGTCACCCGGAGCCACGAGAACCTCGGTCACAACCCCTGACCACATAGGAGAACGAACCACCGCCGCCTCCGACCACCAGAGATTCATAGAACCCCCCTTGCGGCCCGAATCAACCCGAACCACCGACTCCACTACCACCGCCTCCACCGGCGGATCAATCCCCGAAAGCCGATCCTCAGTCCGCAACCGGACCCACCCCAACACAAGAACCGGGCCCAATAACAGACACAAAGCCACCAGCACAAACCCAACGGACTTCCCGCCGCCACCCGAAGACATCGCCAATACGCCCCTTTCAGGAAACTCGATAATCAGAACACAAATACGTTACATCCCCAGAACGAACAGAGCTCCCATCGGTTCTCAAGTCCGCCAGCTGACCAGCCCAACTTCTCATCAATAAGAAGAGCAGAAACCGACACGGCTAGAACAACTAACAGCATCGCTGAGACCAGTAGTCGCCTCCCTGCCATTCGAATACCGGTTGCTAAGGGATCCGGGTCTCCCACTCCTCCAAAGCCCGCTGTTTCCCGACTCCAAAGCAGACCCCAACTTCAGGATCGGCAATCTCCAACTCGCCGAATCTACTGATTATTTCACCCTCATTCACGCCTTCGATATCTCCGATCTCATAACCCATCTCAGCCGCGCACTCCAGACCGGCGGCGAAGACAGCGGGCCAGAACTGATCCGCATCAATGTTGCCCGAATACGCCGCTTCCACACGATTCAAGTATTGCCCCTCGCACTCCAAATAGGCCGAATCGGCAAGGCCACTTTCTTCCACGACCGCTGACA
>CAYTVW010000069.1:1952-7796 GCA_964441865.1 uncultured Acidimicrobiaceae bacterium | reverse complement strand
AAAACATCCATGTGTTCAACTGTCGTTCAGAAACGGTGTCGGCCTTTCGGGTACCGATTCGTCGGAACGTTCTGTTAGTGGGAGGTGTGTTTGTCGCTCAAGGCATCCACATTCTCAGTATGCAGACACCGTTCATGCAGAGGATTCTGGGTGTCGAGCCGGTGACGATGCTGGAATGGCTGGCTCTACTTGGCCTGTCTTCGGTCCTTCTGCTGGTGATGGAGATCTTCAAGAAGGTGAAAAACAAGGTGACGGAGTAGCGACGACCGACGGGCAAGCTTGCTGAGCGGTCGATATAGTCCGACGGATGAATCGTAGGACGAAGAAGCTTCTGAAGTTCTTGGGTGTCATCGTGGTGATAGCGCTGGGAGTCGCTGTCTATGAGGCGACCGCTCCCCAGGGCGAGCAGGGACAGGCCGGGTTCTTGGCCGGTCTGAGAGATGGGATCATCGCTCCTTTCTCGCTTGTGGTCTCTCTGTTTTCGGAGAATCTCAGGATGTATGAGGTGAACAACATTGGGGCCTGGTACGACTTCGGATTCGTCCTCGGAGCAGCCGCCCTTTTCGGAGGCGGCGGAGAAGTGGCACGCGACTGAGAAGGCATTTCGACCTGAGCGCCACCGTGCGTTCCTCACCACAGGCCTCGCCCAACGGTGTTCCGCCAATCGCTTGTATCCGAACCAGATGACGGCTGGTTTCTCAGCTGGCTTTGTCTGGTTCCTTTCTGTTCATTTGGGGTTAAGGGGTTCTAGAGATAATCCGGGTGTTGCAGGTGCAAAGTGCCCGTGGGTAGAACCCCGGCGGAGACGAGATGTATATTCGACAACATGTATCGGATTACACGAAAGCCGTTTCGTTGTCTCATGGCACTGGGCCTGCTGGCAGTCTTGGTGACTGCTTGTGTTGCAGGGGAGAACCCCCAAGTCGAGGCTGGTCAAGCCGGGTTCTTCATTGGGCTCTGGCACGGGGTCATCGCCCCGTTTTCCTTTGTCGTCTCACTGTTTATCGACAACGTGAGCATCTACGAGGTGAACAACAACGGGAACTGGTACGACTTCGGATTCGTGATCGGCGCTGGGGTTCTGTTCGGCGGTGGAGCGTCTGCCCGCAATTGACCGTGCCGCGAATAGTCCACTAGCTGAAACCCCGGAATGGTTCAGAGATACAACCCGGGGTTCTTCTCGACTACTTCTTCCGGACGGCTCAATGCCCTGTTCTGCATCTCAGCGAGTTGCGCTTGGGCGGCCATCTGTTGACTGAACAGAGAAGCCTGGATCCCATGGAAGAGCCCTTCGAGCCATCCGATCAGCTGAGCTTGGGCTATCCGAAGGACCGATTCCGACGGGACCTTGTCGCCGGAAAGCGGGGAAATGATCTCGTTGAACTCTTCGAGGAGATCTTCGGAGAGGACGGATCGGAGTTCTTCGAGGGAGCGCTGATGGATCTTCGTCAATTGGGCACGGCCTGCCTCGTCCAGGGGTGCCTGGCGGACCTCGTCGAGCATCGCCCGTGTCATCGATGCGATTCGAATCAGCTTGGTTGGACGGAGGATCTCTTCTTGAGATGTCTCGTTCGAGTGTCCTTCGTCGGGGGAGTCGACCTGGTCGGGTTTCTTCACGTCTGGCATCAGTCCCAGGATACGCCGTTGGCCGATAGACCGGAAACGATTGACCCGAACGCGAGGTCCGTTCCCTAGCGGATGGGGTTCAACCCCCTCCAAATACAATCCAATCTGGTGTATCGTTGGTTCACCAAGTATGCCGAAAAGGGGTGTTCTATGAACGCCGACGATTACCCACCGATTCTCGATGCCGCTCAGGTTGCTGAGTTGTTGAGGATGAACCTTCAGATGGTCCGCCGTTACGCGCGTGAGGGGCGACTCCCTTCATACAAACTCCCTGGAGGGCGGACTTTCAAGTTCTTCAAGGACGATGTCCTTGAATTTGTGAAGCAGCACCCGGTCGTGCCGATAGAGTCCGAGAAAACGAACACTGACGGGCGTTGATCTCCTCGATTCGGGATTCCGATCGAGGGTTTGGGAACGCCGAGTGCTCATACAATTCGGGGGACTATCGAACGCGGATCTTTTGCGGAAGAGCCGACGCTAACGAGGTCCATTTAGTTCGATCGGAGAAACATGAGGACTTTCACTGGGTTTGATGGGAATCATCGGGTTGTGGGTCTGAGTGGTGCAGCGGTGCTGGCCGTTGCGATTGTGATGGCCGGATGTGGGGATTCGGGTTCCACCACAACGACTGATCCCGAAGGAGGCGCTACCACGACTGATCCTTCAGTCTCGACAACTGTCGAGACGACAACCACGACTGCGCAGGTTGCTGTCGACGAGGTGGTCGAGTGTGTCTTCACTGCTGAGGAAGAGCCGACGGTAGTCGAGGGTTATACGGCGACTCTGTTCACTGCCAAGACAGGCGAGTACGGAGCGGCCGATCTAGACAACATCACGGACACGCGTGTCTTCAGCCTTGACGACTTCTCTTCTGAAGAGGTCGAACCTCTAGAGACGGTGTTTCTCAACGTCGAGTCTTCTGACGGTGTTCCGATCCCTGGCGTGACTGCTTTCGTGCAAGTGTGCAACGCATCCACGGATATGACGACCGTAGCCAATGATGTCGCGTCGTTTCGGTTTGTTCCGACCAGCGAGGGGACTCGTTCGGTGGAGGTGCATGTGACTCCGAGGGCTATCCCATCGGTCCCGGGTGTTTATCGGATGGACGGGATCATGCGGGTTGGGAACGGTGCGTGGATTCTGGTCGGTCGGATGGAAGTCACGTTCGAGTAGCGCCGCAGGCCCCTGAGACGCTGCCTGCAAACAGACCCCTTCTCAGCGAACATTAAATAACGTAAGGTGCTCCTTTATGAGGAGGGTTCTACCTACGTTCACGGACTACGGCGTCGATCGCCGCATTCGGGATCACCATTTCGACACCGTCGAGGTTGGCAAGACAAACATGGTCGGCGGCCGCCACCAGGATTCGGCCTCTCACTGTGACTCCAAGGGAAGGGGCCCGGATCTCGACGGCTTCGCCAGTTTGTTCAAACTCGGCAAGCCGAGCTCGAATAGTCACCGATCCGCCTCGAGGAGTGAAGCCTCCCTGGGTGGAACGTTCCACGAGGAGAGCGCAGGCGGAGAGACGGATGTCATGGTGCTCGGTAGGAGTGTCGATCGAGATGTAGTCGGAGCCGACATGGGCAACCTCGCCTCTCACGGTGAGGCCCGCCATCAGAGCCGACACGGTGTCTCCGCGACGCGCCACTTCTTGGGCTACCCCAGCGAGGTCCCTGTTCCGCAACCGTCCTTGCTGAGTCTCGGTCTCGAGGACCTCAGCTTCGGCTCGAAGCTCTGCTCCGGCTCCCTGACGGAGTTCCCGAGCCAGTTCGCCGAGTTCATCATCTTTCCAATCAACCACCGTTGTCTCCGACGCGCGCCGTTGTCGACAGCCTAGGATCGCTCGGGGAGACGGAGTTGTCTACTGAACAAGAATCGGGGATAAGGACTGCTGTAAGGCTGAAGAGGCCTTGGTGGACGAGAATCAGCGGGGCTCACCTGCTGATGGTCCTTGCCGCGCTCGTTGCTTTCCTTCTGAACCTGGCGCTTCTTCGAGGTGAAGATGAGCTAGTTCTCATAGCCGTTGCCCGAAACGATATCCCGGCCGGAGCGTCGGTTAGCTCGGGGATGATCGAACTGGTGGAATCGATTGATACACCGGTTCTCGCGACGATGGTGTCGTCAACCGAAGTCGAATCGGTGTACGGGATGATCGCCGCGGTTAGTGTCCCCCAAGGCGATCCGATTCTTCTCAGCAGTCTCCGGGCCGCAGCCGCTCCTGGAGAACGTAGAGCTTTCAGCATCCCAGTCGACCGTTCCCGCGCTGTCGGCGGCGTTTTGAGGTCGGGCGATCGCGTCGATGTGATAGCCACAATTGGCGGAGAGTCGGTTTACGTGGTGGCCGGGGTAGAGGTGTTGTCGGTCCCCACCGAATCATCCGGAGGGCTTGTCGCGGCTTCGAGCGGATATCACATTGTGGTTGCGGTCGATGACGCCGAGGCTCTCGCTCTCGCTCAGGCGATCGACGGGGCCAAGATCCACGTTGTCCGTTCCACAGGTGCCCCCGCACCAACCACCACAACCACCACGACCATGGCTCCTCTTTCAGAGGTGCTCCCGGTTGAATCGGAGATGGAGGAGTAGGTGGAGACCGAACTCGCTCTAGCTCTTTCCGCTCGCGACTGGAGCGACCGTCTGCACCGATTCTTGGCGGATCATGGCGGTGCCAGAGTGAGGTTGACAGCGACTTCTCCCGAAGACCTCCTGGTCGAAGAATTTGATGTTCTTCTGATCGACGACATCTGCTCGTTCCTGACACCTCGAGTCATCTCAAAGGTGAAAGCTCGCGGACTGGGGGTGATAGGCGTTTACGATCCGGACGAATGCGATGACGGGAAACGACGGCTCGTTGAATGCGGGATCGAGGATGTAATCGAATGCGGTTCCCATCCCGACGAGTTTTTGGCTGCTATTGGAGAGTGCTCGCTGGGTGTGCACGCCAAACGAGTGGACGCCGGAACTGCGCGGGAAACCTTCCAGGCGGTTGTCCCGAGGAGGTCAACGGCCGTGGCAGTCGGAGGCCCGCCAGGTGGAACGGGCGTAACAGAAGTAGCCGTATCTCTCGCTCACTGTCTGGCGGTGGCCGGTGAACCGGTTGTCCTAGTCGATGCCGACGACATTGCTCCGTCTGCTGCACAACGGCTTGGCCTTGGTCTCCATCCCAACCTGAGAACCGCTTTGGATGTCCTAGAACACGGGGGTGGGACGATCGAGAAATCGTTTCAGAGCCGCAGAGACCTCGGATTTCAGGTGATTGCCGGTCTGCCCAACTCTTCCGATTGGGGAGAGGTCAGGAATCGGCAGGTCCTCGACTTGATGGGCCAGCTCTCTGAGTCATTCCGGGTCATAGTCAATATCGGGAATCGCATCGAGCCTGTTGGGTTCGGAGACAGCAACGACCGTTACGGGATCTCTCGCAGCCTCATCGGGTTTGTCGACAGACTGGTGGCGGTTGGAACTGCCTCTCCTGTGGGGATGGCCCGACTCCTCGAATGGCTCTCTTTGGCCCAGCCGTTCCGTCCTTCCGAGGCGCGACGAATCGATGTTGTCCTGAACCGGGCTCCAGTTGACCAGATGTTGAGGGGAGACCTGATCGGCGAACTCGTCCGAACCTACCGGCCCGCCAGCCTTGCGCTCCTCCCGGAAGACAAGGCCGTCACTCAGTCGGCCTGGAACGGGGATGTGGTCGAAAGCGGAAAGTGGGCGAAAGAACTCAGAAAGTGGGTCCAGGTCTTTTATGGGGTGGAAGCGTGAAAGGGCATTCGAACGCCTACGAGCAGATCAGACTGCGCGCCATCGACCTGGTCGAGAGCGAGCGAATCGACCCGGGAAGTAATCGCCAGCGGGCTTCAGAACTCGTAGCTAGAGCGGTCGACGAGTATCAGAGCCGCGCCCACATCGGTGATGGGAGGGCTCTCGGGCATCCGGGCGAGATGGTTGACAGAGTGTTGGCATCAATAGCCGACTTTGGCCCAATGACCGCACTCCTGGCCAGGAGAGACATCGAAGAAGTCTTCATCGAGGGTGGTCGGGTCACCTATATGGAATCCGGCGGGAGACTGCGTGGGCTCGACCAGCCAACGACCGCTGCCGAGAATCTCCACGACCTTCACCACGCCGGGCACGGCTTCGGCCGCCGCGGTGTCGCCCGTCTTCACCTTGCCGCCGACCACGAGCCGGTGCGCCACCACGGCGGTCAGCATGCCTGGCAGGCTGACT
>CAYTVW010000069.1:223-1942 GCA_964441865.1 uncultured Acidimicrobiaceae bacterium | reverse complement strand
TCGGAGACTGGATTCGTCGAGCCCGATTGTTCAGGCTCGGGTCTTGGGTGGTACCGCCCGGCTCACCGCAGTTATTCCACCCGTGGCCGACCAGTTGTCGGTCACTATTCGTCGATACGCCCTCAGGAAAGAGACCCTCGGGTCGCTCGTCGAGCTCGACGCTATGACCCCGGCTGCCTCCGAATTCCTCCGAAAGGTGATGCAAACCACTTCATCAATCCTGGTTTCGGGTCCGCCCGGGGCAGGGAAGACGTCGACGCTTTCCGCCCTGTTGGCGGCGGTCCCCGGAAACCACTGCCTCCGTTGTTGTGAAGAAGTCAGGGAACTCCATGTCCCGATAGTCCACGGCTCCTTTTATGAAGCTCGGCCGCCAGGACTTGACGGGAGTGGCGAGGTTTCGCTCCGTGACCTTGTCAAAGTGATCCTGGCCATGCGACCCGATCGAATCGTGGTCGGAGAGGTCCGAGGGGCTGAAGCCTTCGAACTGACTAGAGCGGTGAACGCCGGTTGCGGTTTCGCCTGCACAGTGCACGCTAACTCGGCCAAAGACGCTCTCAACGCGATCGTCAATGCGGCTCTGATGGCAGGAGAAAACGTCCCCGAAGGGGTGGTCAGGAAGGTTTTTGCCGCTTCAATCGATTTGGTCGTTCACCTTGAGCGGGAGATTGGTTCGGAAACCGAATCCGGGCCGAAACGCCAGGTGATGGAGATCATGGCTGTTGTCCCTTCCCTCCACGACGATTTCTCGGTTCAACCCATCTTCCATAGAGAACGAATCGGTATGCCCCTCGAATGGTGTGGAGCGCTCCCTCCCGATCGGCTGGCTCATCGGCTGGAGGTCAATGAGTCGCGTCCTCTCGCCGACGTTCTCAACGGAGCGCCGGTATGAGACTCGTTGCATCGGCTGCTCTCGCTGTTGCTGCGGCTTTGGCAGTTGGTCTTTTCACTGGTGTGGTCCCCACAGAACCCGCAACGCCGGAGGCCCCACAAGTTGATAAGCGTCAGCAATGGCTGATCCAGGCAGGCCTGGAACTGACACCCCGCCAATTCTGGTTGGCTTCCGGACTGGTGGGGTTAGCTGGATTCGTGCTATTCGCTTTGATAACCGGTGTAACAACGGTGGCAGTGGCACCCGCCACGTTGGCGTTTTTCGCACCGAAGCTCTATTTCGGGCGAGTCCGAGATCGAAGGCTGTCGGAAGTCCAGAGGGCGTGGCCGGATGGGCTTCGAGACTTAGTGGCGTCGATCACCGCCGGGATGTCTCTTCCTCGGTCAATCGAGGCTCTTTCGAGATCGGGTCCGGAACCGTTGAGGCGGGCGTTCGCAAGATTCCCGCACCTCTCGAAAGCGTTAGGTATGGTGGCCGCACTCGAGGTTGTCAAAGAAGAGCTGGCGGATCCGACCAGCGATCGGGTCATTGAGGTGTTGATCCTTGCTCACCAAAGGGGAGGTGCTGTTGTCCCCGAAATCTTGCGTGATCTCGCTGATTCGACTTCTAGGGATATCTGGACTCTCGAAGAGATAGCAACCCAAGCATTGGAGCAGAAGATCAATGCGAGGGCAGTTTTCGCTCTCCCATGGCTGGTTTTGGTGGCAATCACTGCTCGCCAGGGAGCTTTTCGAGACTTCTATGCCTCCCCGGGAGGACTGATCGTGGTGATTGTTGGGGCGATCATGAGTGGAGTCGGGTTGTTGTTGGTCACTCGCCTGTCTCATGAT
>CAYTVW010000069.1:0-213 GCA_964441865.1 uncultured Acidimicrobiaceae bacterium | reverse complement strand
GATCCCGACGAACCGAGGGTCTTCGGCTCAGCTTCGATCAGAGGTGAAGGATGATTCGCTCTGAATTCGTAGCGTCTTTGGCTAGCGCCCTGGGATGCGCTCTACTGGTTAGGGCTCTTGTCCCGCCGCCACGTCGTCTGGCTAATCGGGTCCGTTCTTATACGATTAGCTCGCGCACAGCGCTCGGCCGCTCCGCTGATGTAAGGGCGGTTC
>CAYTVW010000068.1:0-7924 GCA_964441865.1 uncultured Acidimicrobiaceae bacterium | reverse complement strand
AGAGTTGGGGTGTGGAGGCTCAGTGGTTCCTGGACGAAACTAAGACCGATTCTGACTTGTTCGAGAGCCTGAATCCGCGCCAGCGTGAAGCAGTGGCGGTCGCTGAAGGTCCGGTGGTTGTCGTAGCCGGTGCCGGTTCGGGGAAGACTCGTGTTCTCACATATCGGATCGCCCACCTGATCAGAGACCTCGGTGTATCACCCCAGAGGATCCTGGCCATCACTTTCACCAACAAGGCCGCGGGAGAGATGCGCGAGCGAGTCGTGAAGCTCGTCGGGCGGAAAGCCCGATACATGTGGGTTTCCACCTTCCATTCCGCTTGTGTGCGAATACTCAGGAAACACGCAGAGAAATTCGGGTACAAGACAGGGTTCTCGATCTATGACGACCAAGACAGTCTCCGGCTGATCACCCAATGCCTCAAAGACCTCGACTTGGATTCGAAACAGTTCCCCGCTCGGAACATGGCTGCGGCGATCTCGTCGGCCAAAAACGAACTCGTCGACTACGAGTCGTTCCGGAGCACCGGGACCGGATACTTCCACGAAAAGGTCTCTGAGGTCTATCGGCTCTATCAGCAGCGGCTCCTGGAAGCCTCAGCGATGGATTTCGACGATCTGTTGATGGTGACAGTGAATCTTTTTGACGCTTTCCCTTCGGTCCTTCAGGAATACCAGGAGAGGTTTCAGTACGTGTTGGTTGACGAATATCAGGACACCAATCACGCCCAGTATGTTTTGGTCCGTCAGCTCACCGCCACGCACCGCAATCTGTGTGTCGTGGGAGACTCGGACCAGTCGATCTACAGGTGGAGAGGCGCCGACGTTCGGAATATCCTCGAATTCGAAAAGGACTACCCAGACGCTCGAGTCGTCGTCCTCGATCAGAATTACCGGTCGAACCAGACGATTCTGGATGCGGCCAATGCGGTGATAGCCAACAACCCTCGACGTCAGGCGAAGGAACTCTGGAGCGACCGGGGCGAAGGGGTGAGTCTGACGGTGTTTCAAGGGGAGGACGAGCGCGACGAAGCCGGGTTTATTGCCGACCAGATCGAGGCGCTGAGTGAGGAAGGATTCTCTTCTTCTGACATGGCGGTGTTCTATCGGACCAATGCGCAATCCCGAGTTCTCGAAGAGGTGCTGATTCGGCGAGGCGTTGCCTATCGGGTTATAGGGAACGTTCGTTTCTACGATCGCAAAGAGATAAAAGATGCCATGGCTTACCTGCGGGCAGTGGTCAATCCTGCCGACCAGGTAGCGATCACACGAATCATCAACGAACCTAGAAGGGGGATCGGCGACACGACGGTTGCCCATCTGGTGAGATTCTCCCAAGATGAGGGGATCCCCCTCATGGATGCGGTCCGGCGTTCCCAAGATATCGCTGCCTTGAATGCGGGGGCGGTCCGGAAAGTGGAAGAGTTCGTCGCCGTGATGGATCGTCTACGCGGCTCGGTCGAAGGCGGGGTCGCCGAGGTGATGAGGGCGGTGATCGAAGACACCGGGTATGTGGCTGCTCTGGAAGCTGAACGGACTATCGAGGCTCTGGGGAGGGTCGAGAACCTGAGGGAACTGGTGTCTGTGGCTTCCGAGTTCGAATCGATTAACGAGGGAGCTGTCATAGGTGAGGAGGATTTCGACACGATGAGCCCTCTCCGAAGGGTTGAGATGTTCTTGGAACAGACGGCTCTGGTCAACGATCAGGACGAACTCGCTGAGGGGGAGGGGGCGGTGACTCTGATGACCCTGCACACGGCAAAAGGTTTGGAGTATCCAGTGGTGTTCCTGGCGGGGATGGAAGACGGGATCTTCCCTCACGTTCGGAGTCTGGGTGATGCAGCCGAGATGGAAGAGGAGCGGCGTCTGGCGTATGTCGGGATAACTCGGGCCATGGATCGTCTTTTCCTGACTTCGGCTTGGAGCAGGACACTGTGGGGTGGGACCAACTACAACTCTCCGAGTCGATTCCTCAAAGAGATCCCTTCTCATCTGGTGGAGAACTCCTCGGGGAGGGTTCGTCGACCAGAGTCAGAGAAGGCGACCGGTCCGAGGAACACGGTCTCTTCTTCAGAGATCGTCAACGGTGACGTCGTAATTCACGACAAATGGGGTCGTGGTGTTGTCCGTGAGGTTATTGGCTCTGGAGATTCGGCCGAGGCTGTGGTGTTCTTTGATTCCGAAGGGAAAAAGCGGCTTCTCCTGGCCTGGGCACCACTGAAAAAGGCCGAGTAGGCGAGACCTCAGTCGCCGGCGATTCGGCGCCTCTTCCCGTCGATGTCTTCGAGGAGAGTCCGCCACGCGTTGATGAATGCGGCGACCCCCTGATTCTCCAAACGGTCAACCACTTCTTCGTAGTTGATCCCGAGTTCGTTCAGCGACCGCAGAACCCCGGCTGCATCCTCAAGATCCTCCGAAGAGATCACCTTGACTGCCGGGCCGTGATCTTGGAATGCGTCCATGGTCGGCAGAGGCATTGTGTTGACAGTGTGGGGAGCTATCAGGGTGTCGACATACAAGGTGTCGCGATAGGCAGGATTCTTGGTCGAGGTCGAAGCCCAGAGAGGTCTTTGCACGCGGGCGCCAGCGCTCTCCAACCGCGCCCACCGTTCGCCGGCGAAACTGTCGAGGAATAGGCGATAGGCCGCCCGCGCATTCGCGACTGCTGCCTTCCCCCTCAGCTCAAGGGCCTCTGTTGTTCCGATTGCCTCAAGACGCGGGTCCACATCGGAATCGAGTCGAGAAACGAAAAACGAGGCAACCGAAGCCATCTGCGAAAGGTCGGCTCCTTCGGCACTCAGTTCTTCGAGCCCGGAGAGGTAGGCCTCTATGACCTCGCCGTATCTCCCCAGGGAGAAGATCAGAGTCACATTCACGCACACACCTTGAGATGTAAGGGTGCGGATAGCGGGGATCCCAGCGCGGGTAGCCGGAACCTTGATCAGAAGATTCGGCCGACCGATTCGATTAACCCATTCGGCCGCTTCCTCAACTGTCCCGTCGGTGTCGTGAGCTTTCTCAGGATCGACTTCCACAGAGACATACCCGTCTCGCCCTTCGGTCTGTTCCCAAACCGGTCTCAAAGCGTCACACGCTCTGGTTAGGTCCCCGGCCATGAGATTCGACACTATTTGAGTGGTAGACGCCCCCTCACTGACCAGTGTCTTCAGGAGGTCGTCGTAATCGGAGGACCCAACGATGGCTCCAGCGAAAATGGACGGGTTTGATGTGACGCCGGTCACAGCGTCTTCTCGGATCCGGCGGTCTAGTTCACCGGAGTCGAGCATCGAACGAGAGATTTGGTCGGCCCAGACACTCTGTCCGGCGGCTGCGACTTGGTGGAGTCTGGAGAGGGTCATCATCGGTTCCTTGAGAGGCTAGGACGGGAAGTTAGCAGGAGGCGTTACCAGTGATGATTTGGCGCTTGAAGACGCGGAGTCTGTCGTGCAGTCGAATCGGTGACAGAGAAACGACTTCGGGGGGATTTTTGGGATAGGACACTTACACCACGAATTTCGGACCAAGTGCAAAAACGCGACGTAGACTCGCCCCATGACTCCACTCATCATCGCTCTCATCGTCATAGCGCTGGTTGTCCTCTGGGCAGTAGGCGCATACAACGGCCTAATCAGGCTCCGCAACAGAGCCAGTAATGCTTGGGCGCAGGTCGAAGTCCAACTGAAGAGGAGATGGGATCTCATCCCCAACCTGGTCGAGACTGTCAAGGGGTACGCAAGACACGAGAGTGAGACTCTCGAAAGAGTGATTGCTGCCCGTAACACCGCCGTATCCGCAAAGAATCCGGCCGACCAGCAAGCGGCCGACAATCTGCTTACGGGTGCTCTCCGGCAACTTTTCGCGGTGGCAGAGGCCTACCCGGACCTCAAGGCGAATCAGAACTTCTTGGACCTTCAAGCTCAGCTAACCGACACGGAGAACAAGGTCTCTGTTTCGCGGCAGATCTACAACGACACCGTCCTCACCTACAACAACAAGGTCGAGACTGTCCCTTCCGCGTTCATTGCCCGGATGTTCGGTTTCGAGATCAAGCCGTTCTTCGATGCACCCGACCAGGTCGACGAGCCGCCGACCGTCTCCTTCTAAGACTGGAGGCCACAAATGCGCCGCTTCTTGCTGGCGTTAGGGGCTTCGCTCTGGCTGGTCGTGGTGCTGATCGCGCCTGCGGCTGCCAAGAGCTATTCCCTGCCTAGCGCTGACGTAATCGTCGAAGTCCAGTCGGATGGTTCATTGCTGATCTCCGAGACGTTGGTTTTCTCGTTCGACGGGTCCTTCTCGGGCGCGTATCGAGACATAAGTGTGGGGGGCGGTCAAAGCGTATCGGAGATCCAGGTCTTCGAGGGTGAGGTCGCCTATCAGAGCGGCGGGTGCGCAGAACTCGGTTGTAGCTCTCCGGAAGGGACTTATGGTGTCGCCGACCTTGGGAGCTATATGAGAGTGGTCTGGCATCACCGGTCCTCTTTCGAGCGGAAGGCTTTCACGATTCGGTATCGGCTTAGTGGGTTGACCACTGTTTACGACGACACCGTCGACATGTATCTTCAGGTGTGGGGTGACGAGTGGACCGTCGGTCTTGGAAAGCTCTACGTCGAAGTCAGACTCCCCGGAGAAGCGACCGAAGAGCGACTCAGGGTGTGGGGCCACGGAAGCCCCGGGAATACGGAAATCAGGACGCAGAGTCTTGTAACACTCCAGTCCGAAGGGATTCAACCGCACAGATATGTTGAGATCAGGGTTCTGTTCCCTCCCCATCTTCTTGATTCGACTGACGGTGCTGTCCGAGCCTCAGGCAACGGTTTCCAGGACATCATCAACGAAGAGGTGAACTCGGCCAAAGAGGCCAGGTCGACCTGGTTCCGGTATCTGTGGGGTGGCTTGGCGGCGATGTTCGCACCTGTGTTGTTGATGGCGGCCTGGGTCTTCACCCGTTTCGGGAAAGAACCGAAGGTTGATTACGACCGGGAATACGAGCAAGAGCCTCCGTCCGAGGACCCCCCTGGTTTGGTCCAGGCTCTTCTCACGCAAGGGAAGGTGAACGAAGACTCGTTTACGGCGACTCTCTTCGACTTCATCCGGCGCGGGCTCATCAAAGCTGATCCGATAGAGATCGAGACTGGCTTGATCCGGAAGAAGACGACCAGTGATCTGACACTGTCGCTCACGGGTAGGGAATCCAGTCTGGGGTCAGCGGAACGAGAAGTGATGGCAATCGTCACTCGGATCCTCCGCGAAGGGCCCCAGCCATTGCGCGATTTCCGGAAGCTGATCAGAGAAGATGTGCAAGCGAATGCATCCTCGTTCGCGTCATTCAAGACTCTCACCACAAAAGAACTGTCGGAGAGGAAGCTTCTCGACACGAGTGGCCGGATCAAGGCTGCAGGTCTTTATCTGCTGTTGGGAGGTGCCGCCTTCGTCTTCGTGATGTGGGCCAACGCGCGGCGACCCAATTCTCTGCTAGCCGCCATGTCCTTCGGAGCCTTGTTCACGAACCTCCTTTTCGGGGGCCTCCTGCTGGCTGCCCGAAAGATGGTGGTGAAGAGGACGAATGAGGGGGCTTTACTGGCGGCTCGTTGGGACGCCTTCAAGAGGTATCTCATCGATTTCAGCCGAATAGAGGACGCTCCTCCAATATCTGTGGCTCTCTGGGAGAAGTACCTTGTCTACGGGATTGCTCTGGGCGTCGCGGAGGAAGTGTTGGAGGCAGCGGCTATCCAGGCTCCTGGCGAACTCCAGGAGTCCTCGCAGCTCTATTGGTACGGAAGCTATGGGCACACTCCCGGATACTCCTCTGGATTCACATCGTCCCCATTCTCAAGTGTCTCCTCTTCTCTTAGAGGGGCCTTCACGGTTCCTTCCTCCTCGTCCGGAGGAGGTTTCGGCGGCGGCTTCTCTGGGGGCGGCGGAGGTGGCGGCGGCGGAGGTGGCGGCGGCGCATGGTGAGAGCCTTCCTCACCGGAGTCGGACTCGGGTGGGGATCAGGAATCTCGCCGGGGCCACTCATGATGCTGGTGGCTTCCTCCGCTTTGCGGGGAGGAGTCGCGGCTGGAGCTCGTGCCTCTATGGCCCCACTTTTCACGGATGGGCCGATCTTGGTGATTGCTCTGCTTACCACCAGTCGACTCTCCCCAACCGTTCAGACGGTGATGCTGGGGATAGGTGCCATTTATCTGGTGGCCCTCGGTCTCGGGGAGTTTCGGGGAGTCTTGGCAGGAGAGAACAAGCTTCTGGCTCCCGACTCTAAGGTGAACTACGGGGGGTTCTGGAAAGCGGTAGCTGTCAACTGGACGTCTCCGCACGTCTGGATGTTCTGGTTCACTGTCGGCGCTCCCAAAGTGGCTGGGTACCCGGAGAGGGTCGACGCGGCCGCTTTCCTAATCGGGTTCTATCTCCTACTCATCGGCGTGAAGCTCACTATTGCCTGGATTGTGGGTTCAAACGCCCACCGGCTTTCGGAGACTTCATATCGGCGAATGGTGATGGCTGGCGGATTCGGCCTTATCGCGTTCGGTCTTTTCTTGGGTCTGGAAGCATTGGGCATAATCTGAAAACCAGGGTCCGTGCGACATCCGGAGGTCGGAAAAGCGAGCGGGCGCGACGGCTGCCGAGCGCTCTACACTCGCTTCCATGAAGGTGGCAGTACTTGTCTCAGGCTCTGGAACGAACCTCCAGGCAATCCTCGACGCCCAGCATCCCTTGGTGGAACCAGTGTTGGTGCTCTCTGACCGAGAAGATGCGTTTGCCCTGGAGCGGGCCGAGAGGGCGAGTATCCCAACGGCGATAGTCGAGTGGCCTTCCGACGGCGACCGCGAGAGTTTCACCAAGTTGGTCTGTGACCGTATCGAAGCTTCCGGCGCGGAGTTGATTGTTCTCGCCGGATTCATGCGGGTTCTCTCTCCATTGGCGGTCGAGCGGTTCCCCGACCGAATACTCAATCTTCATCCGGCTTTGCTCCCTGCTTTCCCGGGAGCGCACGCTGTCCGTGACACTCTCGATTACGGCGTCCGGATCACGGGTGTCACCGTTCACCTGATTGACGAGGAAGTCGATCACGGGCCGGTAGTAAGCCAGAGAGCGATTCCGGTATACGACAACGACGACGAGGAGACCCTCCACGCCCGGATTCACCAGGTGGAATACGAGCTTTACCCCGAGGCGGTCGCAGCATTCGCCGAGGGAAGGATTCAGGTCAAAGGAAGAAAGGTGATTTGGACGTGATCGAGGTGAAAAGGGCCTTGGTGTCGGTTTATGACAAGCGCGGGTTGGTCGAGTTCTGTGCGCGGTTACACACCAGGGGGATCGAGATTGTCTCGTCTGGCGGAACAGCCCGAGAACTGCAGAATTCCGGAATCCCGGTGACGCTGGTCTCTGACGTGACTGGCCACCCCGAGATTCTCGGGGGAAGGGTGAAGACCCTCCACCCGAAAATCCATGCGGGAATTCTCGCCGACTTCGACCAATCCGGGCACGCCGAAGACCTGGCCGCCCAGGGGATCGAACCCTTCCAGCTCGTGGTCTCGAATCTTTATCCCTTCTCTGAGACTGTTGCCGATCCTCAGGTTGCATTCGCTGATGCCATCGAACAGATCGACATCGGCGGTCCCTCTATGGTGAGGGCGTCTGCCAAGAACCACAAATGGGTCGGGATCGTCACCTCCCCCGACCAATACGAGGAAGTCGCTGAGGCGATCGAAGCGGGAGGGTTGGGAGACGAACTTCGCCTCAGGTTGGCCAAGGAAGCGTTCTACCACACAGCGGCCTATGACGCTTCCGTAGTTAACTGGCTAGAACGGTCCGACTCCACGCCCGAAAGAACGGTTGTGGCGATGGAGAGAGTTCAGGTGACGCGCTACGGAGAGAACCCACATCAGGCTGGAGCCAGATATAGAGCTGGGAAGACTTGGTGGGAT
>CAYTVW010000067.1:0-7975 GCA_964441865.1 uncultured Acidimicrobiaceae bacterium | reverse complement strand
TCAGGAATCATCCCCACCAATTCTATGGAGAGCTCGACCAGATACCCGCCTTCGGTTATCACCGCCACCGATTCGAGGGCATCACCGAGAAGGTCTTGGTCACCATTCACCGAAGTCAGATTCTCGAAACTGATCCGGTACTGACCGTCCGTGGATTTGTAGGCCCCCGCCTTGGTGTTCCCCGGATCAACGAAGACCTCAACCGAATCTTGTTCCCAAGCGTTGGAATTCGTCGAGTCCAGAGTCGGATCCGAGACCTTCGCTAGAACGAATAGGCGCGTGCCGTCCCAGAGCACTGAGAACTCGCCTTTCGCCCCTTCGGACGACCCCTCAACCAGAATGTCTGTCACTACGGTGACAGCTTCCGACCACACGTCGTCGACCACACCGTCAACTGCCGGAGAATCCACAGCGTATGGGATATCGATCTGTGCAAATGCCTCCCGAGTGGTGATTGTCCCCCACCGAGAGGTGTCCGTGTCCTGAAGGTGGTTCTGATCACTCCACGAAATCGGGTCACCGATAGATGCGTCCAAGACGCGTATGTCGAATCCGATCTCGCGTCCCACTTCGGCAGATGTCAACAGCGGGAGTCTGGCTTCAACGCGATACCCAGCGGGAGTGTCTTTCACGACTACCGCGAGACCATCTGAAGCAGAACCGTCACGACTAATCGAGTAATGGTTGTCTCCAGGACCATAAGTCCCCAGTTTGGCGTTGGTGTCATCGACAAAGACATCAACAACGTCTCCCGAATCGAGCGTGGCGTCATCAATCTCAGCCAGAAGATAAAGATTCTCAGCGTCCCAACGGAGTTGAAACCCGGTTCCGACTTCCCCTTCTTCACCGGCCTTGAGAATCACCGGAGGGAGCATGTCCCACACCAGCTCTCGCTCTCCGTCGACCACCGGACTCCCCTCCGCTACCCTCGCGGTCCTCGGGTAATGAGGCAACGTGGATGAGTCGACAATCCCCCAGTAGGCGGGTTTCGACTGGAGAAGATTGTCGAAAAGAAGCGGCGCTTCGTGAGGTCGGTCAATCGGCCACGTCTTCAGCCAGCTTCGAGCGTCGTAGAGTCCCCACACCGTCACCGAGGCCAGATCGTCGCCGTGTGCCCGGAGTATCTCGAAGAGATCCCGGTAGTAGTACCCCTGCTGGATGATTCGATCGGGGGGCGGCGTCGGGAGGGACTCCGACGTAGACGCGGAGATACTCACATCGAGCTCCGTGACCGCCTGCAGAAGGCCAAGGTCGCTAAACCGTGTCAGGCTCTCGTCTACCCAAGAGACCGGCCTAACCAGATTCAGATGAAGTTGGTGCCCGATCCCGTCTATCGGAACGCCGTCTGCGATCAGGCGTTCGACCACTTCGTACATGGCTTCCCGTTTGGCAGGGAACTCGGTGTTGTAGTCGTTGAGGAACAGCTTCACGTCCGGCCCGAATGCCTCACGAGCCATGACGAAAGCTTGACCCAGATAATCGGGACCGAGGATGTTGTACCAGGGACTACGGCGAAGTCCGTCGGCCTGACTCTCATCGATCGCTTCGTTGACCACGTCCCACGCCCACACCTGATCGCCAAAATGCTCGGCAACCGCGTTGATGTGGGCCTCCATCCGAGCGAGGGCGATCGCTTGGTCTTCCGGACTGTTGGTCAGGGGGTCGCCGTTTTCGTCTTGGAAGAACCAATCGGGAGTCTGACTGTGCCACACCAGAGTGTGTCCATAAACACCCATTCCGTTGGTCTGGGCGAATTCAACCAACGCATCCGCCGTGTCAAAGGTGAAGTCCCCTTCGGTCGGCTGGATCGACTCGGGTTTCATATGGTTTTCTGCGGTGATCTGGTTGAAGTGCCGAGTCAGAAGCTCAGCTGGAGCTCCGGCGGTCTCCCTGTCGTCTACAGCTGCTCCGATTGGGAAGTAGTCGGACAGGACATCCTTCAACGGCGGAATATCTTCGATTTCGGGAGGTATCTGCACGCTCATTTGGAAATCGTCCAGATAGAAGTCGACCAGAGCTTCTGCTGATTCGACGTAGACGGTTGCCGCGGACGCTTCAGTTGTATATCCGAAAGCGCCTTTGAGATTCACCCAATCCTCGGCCGTCACCCGAGTGTCCGGGATAACAGTGGTATAGGTGGTATCAGCATCTTCGTAGTCTCTTTGGATACTGAATCGAAGGTCAGAGGGCTCCTCATCGGGAGCGAGTTTCACCCACATGCTGAACTCGTAAGTCTCCCCCGCCTCCACGAATGAACTCACGACGAAGGCAGGGCCATTCCAGGCAGAGGTTCGCCCTGACGTCAACAGACTGAAAGAACCCTCGTGGGCATCTGAGCCGGTCGCTACCACTTCCTCGTCCGGACCGCGAGAAACCCAGCCTTCATTCGTTTCCGTCTCGAAACCTGTCTCCACAAGTATTTCGGTCCCACCCGGGGGTGGGGTCGTCACGACTACCGAGACGTCGTCTAGGTAGTACTCCAACTCGGCGTTTGGGCTTTCCAAATACATCTGCAGTTCAGTGTTGACTTCGCTGTCGAACGTGTACGAGCCTCCGACCAGAGTCCATTCGGATTCAGAAACCGGGACTTGCCAGGCGACTGTGTCATAAGAAGCGCTTCCGCCCGAGGGAGTCCTTTGGACCGTCATCGTCACTAGGTCGTCGCCCGACACCGTCCGAACGTATGCCTCGATCTGGTACACACCGCCCGCCTTGAGGACGCTCAGCATGTCCTTCCCGGGACCCTGCCAGGTGGCGGTTCGTCCGCTAGTCAGAAGACTCGAAGACCCCGAATGGGCCTGATCTTCACTCACCGATACAACAGCATCTCCTCGACCGAACCATCCTTGAGTGGTTCCATCTTCGAAATCGTTGGCCATGACCGTGGTTGTCTCAGCCAAACCGACAGCGGCGACCGCCACTACGGAAATGGCCAGAACTGCAACGCTAAACGCGACTAATGCTCTGTGGGCACGCATGATTGTTCTCCCCTTTTTCCTCTCCTCAGGGACTCTCTCCTTGGTGCAAACGACTGCACTCCCCGCATTCCTAGTACCGGTCTCTGTAAACTTCTTGTAAACGTTTCCGGTTTTTTTCGCGTTCTTTCGTTCCGTTTTGGTGCCTTTTGCCCGTATTCCCCCTGGCTCCCACCTTGTACCATCTGGCACAAAGGCGGAACAGGGGTCCCCGCCGGGATATGCAAAGGAGTATCAAATGGCCAAGAAGATTGTTGTTGTCGGCGGATCCGCTGCCGGCCCGAAAGCCGCAGCTCGTGCACGACGCCTCGACCAAGACGCCGATATCACGATCGTCCAACGGGATCCTGACCTCTCGATGGCGTCTTGTGGCTACCCGTACTATGTGGGTGGGTGTTTTGACGACAGAAACGCCCTGATCGCTGCCCCTACCGGAGCGATCCGCGACCCCAAGTTTTTCATGAACGCCAAAGGGATCACTGCCCTCACCAACACCGAGGTCGTCTCTATCGACAGGAAGGCCCACAAAGTCACCTGCCAAGACAAAGAGACCGGCAAGACTCAAGAACTGGATTACGACAAGCTCATTCTCACCACCGGAGCCACCCCGAAGATCCCGCCCCTTCCGGGGAAAGACTTGGAGGGAATCACAACTCTCCAGTCGATGAGGGATGCCGACTATCTGAGGAAAGTCCGCGACGAACGCAAGATCAAGAAGGCAGTCGTGATCGGCGGGGGCCTCATAGGCATCGAAACCTGTGAAGCTCTTGAGCTGGCTGGGATCGACATCACTGTGATCGAGATGCTCCCTCAGCTCCTCACATTCCTCGATTGGCAATTGGCGAAAATCGTAGAAAACCATGTCCGCAGCAAGAACACCAACGTCATCACCGGAAACGGGGTCTCCGAGTTCCTTGGAGAAGATGGGAAGCTCACGGGAGTGAAGCTCACCAACGGGACAGAGATCCCTTGTGAACTCGCCGTAATAGCGATCGGTGTATCTCCCAACACCAAGTTGGCGGCTGATGCCGGACTCGAACTCGGCTCTACCCGCGGGATTGTGGTTGACGAGTTTCTGAAGACATCCGATCCTGACATCTACGCGGCCGGAGACTGTATCGAGACCAACAATCGAATCACCGGGAATAGGGTTCATGCCCCCTACGGCGATTTGGCCAACCTTGAGGGACGAGTAGCCGGAGAAAACGCGGTCCTGGGCGACTCGGTTACCTTCCCCGGAACCATCCAGACCGGGATCTGCAAGGTGTTCGACTTTGGAGCCGGTATCACTGGACTTTCCGAGACCGCGGCCCGGGCTGCCGGGCTCACAGATATCGAGACTGTCGTTTCTGCCAGCCTCGACAAGCCCGGATTCATGGGCGGGAAGCTTCTGGTTACAAAGATGGTCGTGGAACGCTCAACTGGGAGACTCCTGGGCCTCCAATGCGTGGGCCCAGGTGATGTTGGAAGACAAATCGCCTCCGCCGCTTTGTCCATCATGGGTGGGCTCAAGGTCTCCGACCTAGTGAACGCCGATCTCCCTTACGCTCCGCCATTCTCTCTGGCGATCGACAACTTCATTGCAGTTGCCCACGTCATGGAGAACAAGCTCAAAGACAGAATGTCGGGGATATCAGCAGCGGAAATCAAAGACCTCGTCGACAAGAATGCCGTGCCTTTCCTCCTCGACGTCCGAGGCCCAGACGAGTACGAAGAGATGCGTCTCGGAATCGGAGAGGTCCTGATTCCCCTCGGTGCGCTCAGAAACCGCAAGGACGAGCTACCGGCCGACAAGAACACGCCGATCGTGGCCTACTGCAAGATCTCGCTAAGGGGTTTTGAGGCGGCACGGTACCTGTTGGGCCTGGGTTACACCGATGTACGGGTACTGGAAGGCGGCATCATGGCTTGGCCCTACGCTCGAGAGAAGTAAAAGAACACCAAGAACTGCGATGGGGTGAGGATGGTTAACCATCCTCACCCCTCTCTCGTCCACTAATCCTCTTTCTTTGGCTTTCGTCACCCGAGAGTTCTGGCTGGCGATTCCTCCCACTCGGAGATCCAGGTTCCGACCCGATCCCACAGAGAACGGATTGTTGAAAGACCCGATACTCCGGTCATGTCGAGGACCAACTCGCCTCCCTCGGCCAGCCGGCTCATTTCGGATGCCAGCCCTTCGTCAAACGGGATTTCCCCGATCAGTTCAAGGCCTTCGCGTTGACAGGTCTCCCTGATCCGATCCGCGCCGAAAGACGAGAGATCAGACTTGTTGAGTGCAACCTTGATCGGGATTCTCATCTGACGGGATAACTCAATGAGACGAAGAAGATCGTGTTCTCCCGACAATGTCGGTTCGGTAACAGCGAGAATTCCGTAAGCTCCGGTGATCGAGGCGATGACTGGACAGCCAATCCCCGGAGGGCCGTCCACGAGGATGAAATCCGCATGGGTATCTTTCGCCAGTCTCTCGGCTCGCTCTCGCGCTGTAGAGACCAATTTCCCCGACAAGTCGTGTCCCGGATCCAATCTCCCAAACACAATCGGTCCAGTAACCGATCTCCCCACATAAAGATGACCGGCCCTTTGCGGTTCCAATTTGATGGCACCAAAAGGACATACCGTCGCACAAACACCACATCCTTCACACCGCCACGGATCCACCGATGCCGAACCAGAAGCAGTGATCGCTATCGCATCGAATCTGCAATTGGCCAGGCAATCGCCGCATCCGGCACAAAGAGAAACATCGACTTCCGCCTTTTCGCCACCGCCAAAGAGTTCACGGGAAGTGATCTCCGCTCCGAGAGCTAATGGCAGATTCGATGCCTCGACGTCACAGTCAACCACGACCACCGAACTGTCCTGCGAAGCGAAGATCGCGAAGAGAGCCGAAATGGTGGTTTTGCCCGCCCCACCTTTCCCAGATGCGACTACAAGGGTCTTCATACCGCGCTCCTCCTAGGCATCGCATCCCGGATTCGGCTCTCCAAGGAGTTCCACAACTCCGAGAACCATTCCCCACCTTCAGGGTGCGAATTGACTATGAGTTCTCCCTTGGCGTAGAGCGCGGCAATACGCCGATCGAAAGGAAGCCTTCCGACTATCGGGATCCCTTCTCTGTAACAGTAAGCGGCGATGTCAACGGATCCCGACCCGTCACGGTTCACTATCACTCCCATCGGGAGACCGAGGCCTCTCCCCAGCTCAACCATTAGCTCCAGGTCGTGCAACCCAAACACGGTCGATTCGGTGACAAGCAGCAGAAAGTCGACACCGTGCAGAGTGGCTACAGCGGAACACGCTGCACCCGGAGGCGCATCAAGAATCATCACTTCAGCCTGTTCAAGCCCTGCCCGGTTCCTCGTAGCATCGATCACGGTCGGGGCCTTCATCTTTCCCACGTCGAGTTCCCCCATCACCAGTTCGAATCCTGCGTTGGTGCTCCCGGATCGGGTTTCACCAACGCGAATCGGGACTTCCAACAGCAACCCCGGTGAACAGGCTTGTACGCAAGCGCCACAGTTGTGACATAAATCGGGGAATACAACGGGCTTCCCGTTCAGGATGCGGATGGCCCCGAACCTGCACGCATCTCGGCATAGCGTGCAGCCCCGGGGACATTCTCCTGTAGGGCCTTCGGGTATGGGCACCTCAACGACTTCAGTGTTCGCGTCGAAATCGAAGAAGAGATGATCGTTAGGCGCTTCGACGTCGCAGTCGACAAGGACAACCGTCTTGTTCAGCCGAGAAACAGCAACGGCGAGGTTGGTGGCTACAAGTGTCTTCCCTGTGCCGCCTTTTCCTGACGCAACAGCCAGCTTCAATGGTTTCATGTCCGGACCATCACGCGTCGAGCCTGGTGAGTTCACCGCGTTTGAAGGCCGAAACCGCGTCCGCCACTGTCAACCCTCCGGCCGCGTAAGCGGGGATCGAAGCGAGTCGAAGGGCACCTGCCGCAGCCGGTCCCAGTTCCGGGGCCAAGACAGCTTCCGCTCCGAGGCCAGCGATGAGTTCGACAGCCCCGATCCCCGATCCATGCGCGCCGTTCTGATTCTCTGTGTTGGATATCACCTCGAAATCAAGAGAATCAGTGTCGATCACCAAGAAGAAGGACGTTCGACCAAAACGGTTATCCACTTTGGCCGCCAGGTCATTGCCTTCGGAACAAACGGCGATCTTCACGAGTCTTCCTTCTTCTCTTCAGCGATCTCGTTGGCGCGGACTATCCACCGGCCGAATCCCCGTCCAGCAGCGCCGATCACACCTCGGCCAAAACCTCGGCCAAATCTTCCGCCGCCACGGCCTATTCCGAAACCGGGTCGAGGACCAACTTCTGTGTTCCCGCCGCACGGCCCAAGGCCCCTTCCCGTGCGAGCTCCTTCACCCATTGGTCCAGTTCTATCTCTATTAGGCATCTTCATTCCTTTCTCCATCGGTGTCTTCAACCGGTTTGTTTTCGGTGCTCGGGACGTCGTCCTTCTCGACCGCTTCGTCTATCGCTCTAATCAGGTTCTTGATCGTTTCCTCGTAGCTTTTCAGGTGGACTCCCCATTCAGAGAGGACACCACGACCACTTGAAGTGAGCTTGTATTGACGTCTTTGGGGTCCGAAGTCGCCCTCAGCCCAATCCGAGACAACCAGTCCTTCTTCTTCGAGCCGTTGGAGAACGCGGTAGATCCCACCTGGATCAGCTACAACGAACCCTGAAGTGAGTTCTTCGATCGCACCCCTCAGACCATATCCATGGCTGGCTCCCCCTGCTAGTGAAGCTAACAGTGCGGGCTCAAGCAGGCTTCCACGGCCCAAACCACCCCGTCGTCCTCGGCCACGGCCTCGGCCACGACGCTCGTCACCCTCGTGACGACTCATTCCATTCCCTCGGCCCCTTCTGTAGGGACCTGCTCCAGTTCTTGGCATATTCCACCTTTATGTATGTGTCATATATATGTTTACTACAGCTAGCTGAACAATGCAAGAAACAATTAACAAAGATAATTCGG
>CAYTVW010000066.1:0-8027 GCA_964441865.1 uncultured Acidimicrobiaceae bacterium | reverse complement strand
TGTCGGGGACCTCTTCAAGCACAAGATCTTCGACCTCGGGTCGATCCAGGCGTTCGAGGACGAGACCGCTTCGCGAGTCCATCCTCAAGTAGTCCCCCACTCGAACCGTCTCCAGATCCAGCGAACCAGCTGACTGTATCACTCGTTCGTCGTCGGCCCGGGTAATGACAATCAACCGACCGTCGGAGAGTTTCTCCCGAACCCTTACGACTTCTCCCCGGTCATCGAAATCTCGGACGTCGACCACCGACATGCTTTCGTTCAACAAGACTTGTTGCCCAATCTGGAGGCTCTTCACCTCAATACTGGGCTGGGCAGAAACCCGCAGCTTCCGGCTGTTGTTCATCACATCGAGGGTTCCGTCTTCGTTGATGGAAACCACGACTCCGAACGAGTTCGGCGGCGAGGTGAGCTTGTCGACTTCAGCCCGCAGGACCCCCAGCTGCTCTCTCGCTTCCTCCAGAAGGGAAGAGAGCTTTTCGTTTCTGCTCAACGTCCTATTGAGTCTCATGGAGACAACGGATAGTTCACCCTCCAGCTCCTGGACGCGACGAGGAGCACTAATCAGCCGCTGGCGAAGCTCCCTCACCTCCGCTTCCAGGGTCGCCGCTGTCGCCCTCAGCTCATCAAATTCTTGTTCCGTGGGTTTTCCACCTTGGTCTTTGGCCACGTGTTCCAGTATACGGAGAACGAAACGGATAGCCCTCACACTTTCCTTTGAAGGGTCAAATCGTTTCTCTTCGCTAGAATGGCCCGGTGTGGGTCGTGGCATCCACCGAAGAAATCATTCTCAGGAGCTGTTGAAATGAAGGTATGGATAGACCAAGACCTATGCACGGGAGACGGTATTTGCGAGGAGATCGCACCGGATGTATTCGTGCTACTTGACGACGGACTTGCTTATGTCCGCGAGGGTGAAACAATCTACTCGGAGGAGAAGGGAAATCCACAGGGATCGGCCGGTATGGCAAAAGTCCCTGCCGAGCTTGAGAGTTCCGTCTTAGAAGCCGCAGAGGAATGCCCTGGAGAGTGCATTTTCGTTGAACAATAAATACCAATCTGTTGGATGTTTCGACGGCCGCCTTTGGGCGGCCGTCCTCTTTTTCAGATTGAGCCCGTCACGTCTCGTGGTCGGGTTCTGGAACGACCGATTCACGAGGCTTCCGTGACCCGATAGATCTTTGTCCTACCACCACAAAACCCGTGTGTCCGATCATCCGGTGATCCGGCCGAACCGAACGACCAGAGATGTTCCAGGTTCTGTGGAGAGTCTCGTACACCTCGATTTCGACGTATCCCTTTTCAAGAACAGAGACAAGCTCCTGTATTTGAGGAACAGTCGGAAGATATGCGCAGAAGATTCCTCCGCCTGCCTGTTTCTCGACCGCGATCTCGGCGGCGTGCCAAGGTTCAGGTAGGTCGAGGACGATCCGCTCAGGACAGATTTCACCCATCATCTCTTCCACTTCGCCAATTTTGAGATCCAGATTCGACGGAAGCGCGCCGTGCCAGCGACTGATACTCCGAATCGCGGTCGACTGATGTTCAGGGCGTCGTTCTACGCTGATCACTCGACCTCGTTCGCCCACTCCCCGAAGCAGACCCAGAGTGAGGGCTCCCGACCCTGTGCCTGCCTCCAGGACAGTCATGCCAGGTCCGATATCTGCCCACACGAGCAAAGGCCCAATGTCTTTGGGGTAGACGACTTGCGCTCCGCGTGGCATCTTCAGGATGTAATCGGCTAGTCGGGGTTTGAGGACCTGCAAGACTCCCCCTCTGTTCGCTGTGATCTCGAATCCCGGATCGCGCCCGAGGATGTCGGTGTGTGGGACGATTCCGTCGTGGTATTCGAATTTGGCGCCGCGAGCAAGCCTCAACAGGTAGCGACGACCCTTGTTGTCAATCAAAAGCGCATTGTCGCCTTCACCGAAAACCTGCGAATACTCCACCATCGCCTCCAAATCATTCCTCGATCTCGGTCCCAGTATTGCGCTTCTCTTCGATGGCTTCGTCCTTATCCGGGTTCTTCCCTCCTCCGGTGTAGCCTGTACTCCGAACCAGAAGAGAGACAGACAGTGAATCCGCTCTATTCCAAAGGCGTATCCCGGATATTTGGTGCACTGAGGCGAGGAGACCAACGCGCGCTCTTTGCCGGCGTGGCGGTTCTGGTTTGGGGCTTCTTGCGACGAGACAAGAAAGAGACTGTCTTGCGTTCGGCGACGCTCAAACCCGGTGAGTCCCTCGTTATCAGTAGTGAGGAGACCTTCGCTAGACCTAAGAAGAAACGTTGACCTTCTTCTAGCGGATCTTGACGACTTTCACCCTGGTCCGAGCGGCTTTCCCTTTCCTCCGGCCCATCAAGAAAGCTATCCCAACCGCAAGAACGATGCCTATCCCCGCCAAAACCGCGGTGTCCTTGGCCGATTCCTTCGTCTCGGTCACCGCATTCTCGATTTCTCTGGCTTTGGCTTCGATCTGTTCTTTCGTAATCATCGTTTATTGATCCTGTACAAGACCGCTACCGCCAGCAGGGCGAATTCCACCGTCACTATTCCCCGAGCAAGGATTACCCACCAATCGCCTTCCGGGAGCAACCACACCAAACCCGCGTAACTCGCTATTGCACCAAACACGGCAGCGATAGCGAACAAAACTCCTGCACCGGAACCCGCACCTGCATATCTTCCAAGGCGCTTCGCCGGATCCATTGTCTCCTGGCGAAGATACTCCTTGGAGAGCCGAAACAGGTCTCCGACCATCTCTGGGATCTCGGTTGGCTTAGTCACATCCAAGAGCGTACACCATCGTGTTTCACAAGGAGTAACGTAGGGCCCCGTGCGACAGGGGACCACGCTCAAACAGCGTTCGCGGAGTGGATTCTCCGCACGCTTCAATCTCCTTTGGACCGGCCAGGCAGTATCGCAGTTTGGCGATTATCTGGCATACCTAGCTGTCCCTTGGTTCATCGTCGAGCTGGCAACGGGGTTCGACCTTGCTTCTCCTTCAAGAAACCTCGGAATCTGGTACGCCTTGGATTCGGCTCCGACCATCCTCGTCGGTCTCTTCGGTGGAATCCTCGTCGACCGCCTCCGTCTCAGAGGACTCATGGTGACCTCGGATATAGCCCGGGCAGCAGCATTCGGTGCGTTGGCCCTCGCTTCGACTGGGGACTATCTCTCACACCCAAATCGTCTTCTCGTCTTGGTGTTTGCTTCTGCCTTTATTGTCGGTTCGTTCACCACGCTTTTCTCGTCCGCTCTTTACACGCTGGTACCGCGCCTGGTCAACCCAGAGAAGCTGGCAGCAGCGAATGCTCGAATCGCGGCGTCTCAAAACATCGCCCAAGCCTCCGCTCCGTTACTAGCCGGACACTTGGTCACGTTTGTCGGGTTCTGGGCGGTCTTCGCCCTCAACGCGTTTTCCTACATTGTCTCCGCGGTCTCGGTCGCCCTCGTTGGTCCGATAGCGAAAGAGCCAGCTCCCCGAAGCGCTAACACGGTTCTCTCGGATATCGCCACAGGCATACGGTTTGTATGGACCGAAGCTCGCCTCCGCATAACGACAATCGTCGGTTGCGTCATGAATTTCTCTGCGGGGTTTTTGGAGGCGACCATCGTGTTGATCGCCACCGACCTGGTTGGAGTCCCGGATCCCAGCTTAGGAACGTTCTACTCGTCTCTCGGGATCGGAGCGATCATCGGGTCACTGCTGGCCGCCCCCGCAATTCGCCGGTTTGGCCTTGGCCGAACGCTGGCCCTCGGGAGTATCACGGCAGGAGGGAGCTGGGCGCTTCTAGCCGTCACACATTGGGGACTTCCTGCACTTCTTCTCGCTGGAGGCTTCATGACCGGACTCTCTCTAGCGAACATCCCGGCACTCACTATCCGTCAGCACTACACCCCTAAGGTCATGCTTGGGCGAGTCCTCTCAGCTACTACCGCGATCTCCTGGGCCAGCCTCCCCGTCGGCGCCCTCGTCGGAACATGGGCCGAAAGCCATTACGGGAATCTTCAAGGACTCGTGATTGCCGCATCTCTCCTAATCGTATTAGCGGGCCTCTCGGTTCTCCCGACGATCCTCTGCAAGAAAGACTCGGCTGGTCCCTTCCAAGAACCTATCCCTATCGTGCCCCTATCTCCGATTCCCCCCGAATAACGGGTATCACCTTTTCGATCAAATCAACGATTTCAGGCAGGAGCTCGTTCAATGTTCACTTCGTCTTGAATACCGGCCGATCTCCGATTCTCACACTTTCGTCTAAGACTAAGGGCCAAAGCAAAACACCACCTGGAGCGTCCCCAAAGGGCCACTCACTCGTGGTGTTGTGTCGGAGAGAGGACTTGAACCTCCACGGGGTTGCCCCCACTAGGCCCTCAACCTAGCGCGTCTGCCATTTCCGCCACTCCGACGTATTCCAATCTGCGCGGCCGCAGAGTATAGGCGGAGTTCAGGGTGCTAGCAGGTAGATCAACGCGCCAGTGGTGATAGCAAAAACGATCGCCATTCCGATCGTGAGCCTATCCAGATTCCTCTCGGCGAGCGTCGAGCCTCCGAGCTGAGAAGCCATCATCCCGCCGCCGAAAACGTCGGAGAGGCCTCCGCCCCTACCCGCGTGCAGAAGAATGAGGATTATCAGACCGAACGACGCCAGGAGATGAATCCCGATCATTATCCACTTAACGATTTCCATACTGACTCTCGGATTCCTATCGATATCGTTCCCGGCTCGCGAACCACCAAACCGGTAGCCGGATTGTTCCCGGCGAGCGTCGGATTCTAGTCCATGGTCCAGGGAGCTCAGCCCGCTTGCTTAGCCACGGCTTCCGCAGCCGCCTTCGCGGCTTCCGCGTCTCCCAGATATCTACCTTTTCCAGACGGCGCCATGTTCTCGTCGAGTTGATACATGAGAGGAACACCCGTCGGGATATTGAGTTCCAGAACCTCTTCCTTTGTCAGGCCATCGAGGTGAGCTACCAGCGCACGGAGACTGTTTCCATGGGCGACAATCAGGACCTTCATCCCCCGCCTCAACTGGGGAATGATACGGTCGTGCCAATAAGGAAGCATCCTTTTCACCACATCCTCAAGGCACTCCGTGGCGGGAAGCTGCTCCGGCGCCAGAGCGGAATACCGGGGATCAAAACGCGGGTGACGCTCATCGTTCAGATCCAATGGCGGTGGCGGAATGTCGTAGGCTCGCCGCCAAATCTTCACCTGATCGACTCCATGCTTCTCGGCCGTCTCTTTCTTGTTGAGACCTTGCAGAGCCCCGTAGTGACGCTCGTTGAGTCTCCAATGTCGTTCGACAGGAATCCACAGTTGTCCCATCGCTTCCAACGCAAGCTGAGCCGTCTTGATGGCCCGAAGTTGAACGGAAGTGTGGACGACGTCGAACTCCAGGCCCTCGTCGGCCATGACTTTTCCACCTGCAACCGCTTCGCTCATTCCCTGCTCTGTTAGGTCGACATCGGTCCAACCGGTGAATCGATTCTCGAGATTCCAGGTGCTCTGGCCGTGTCGCAGCAACACGAGTGTCGATTTCATTTCATTCCTCAAATCCAGTAGCGGACGATCGACGCGAATTGATCCGGGTCCAGCGAGGCCCCACCGACAAGAGCGCCGTCAACATTCTTTTTGGCCATGAAGCCCTTGACATTCCCCGCGTTGACCGAACCTCCGTAGAGAATCCGAAGACTCTCAGCGGCATCAGCACCGACCATCTCGGAGACCGTTGATCGAATCAGTCCGCAGACCGAGCCAGCGTCATCAGGATCGGCGTTCCTTCCGGTCCCGATCGCCCAAACTGGTTCGTACGCGATCGAGGAACCCGCAACAGAGTCGGCCTCGACTCCGGCTAATCCCCCTTTCACTTGTGATACGACAACGCTCTCGGTCTCTCCCGCTTCTCGCTGTTCAAGAGTCTCCCCAACGCACATCACGGGGAGCATCCCGGCCTTGATGGCGGCTTTGAACCGCTTGTTCACCGTCTCATCAGTCTCCCCGAACATGGCTCTCCGTTCTGAGTGACCGATTATCACGTGGCGAACATTGAGTTTTGCAAGCATCAACGGAGAGATCTCACCAGTGAACGCACCCTTCTCCTCCCAATAGACGTTCTGAGCACCGACTCCAATAGGGAGGCGATCTGTCTCAATGGTGGTCTGGACCGATCGGAGGCTCGTGAACGGTGGCGCGACCACGACTTCGACTCTTTGATAATCCGATTCTTCAAGGAGATATGAGAGTTTCTGAACCATCTGTATCGCTTCCAGATGGTTCGTATTCATCTTCCAGTTCCCAATAATCAGATCTTTCCTCGGCATCAGACCCACCTTTCCAGAACACTCACACCGGGAAGATCCTTCCCCTCAAGGAGTTCTAGGCCAGCACCACCACCGGTGGAAAGGTGCGACACCGAGTCCTCCAATCCCAGAAGCCTCAGAGCGGCTGCGGAATCGCCGCCGCCGACCGCAGTGAACCCCTCACATTCGCCCATAGCTCGGCCAATCTCCTCGGTCCCCTTCCTGAAGGCCTCGAATTCGAAGACCCCCATCGGGCCGTTCCAGAAAACCGAAGCTGCACCTTTGACAGCGTCGCTGAACAGCTCGACAGACTTCGGGCCGATATCAAGACCACGCCAGCCCTTAGCAATATCTTCGATCGCTACTGCCTTGTTGTTGGCGTCCGCTGCAAAACGATCGGCAACGATCATGTCGACAGGGAGTTGAATCCTCGACCCCAATTCTCCTTCCAGAATCTCGCGAACAACTGGGATCATCTCTTCTTCAACCAGACTGTCCCCGATCTCATAACCCTCCGCTGCCAGCAATGTGAAACACATTCCTCCACCGATCAACATCGCATCGACACTTGGGAGAAGGTTCTGGATAACCGCCAGCTTGTCCGAGATCTTTGCTCCTCCCAGAACCACCACATAAGGGCGATCGGGATTCGATATGAACCTCCCCAACGCAGCCAATTCCGAGTCAAGAAGGGGTCCAGCTACGGACTTCACTCTCTCCGCAACACCAACAGTGGATGAATGGGCCCGATGAACCGACCCGAAAGCGTCTTGAACGAAGAAATCGCAGAGGCCCGCTAGTCGATCGGAGAGATCGGGATCGTTCTTCGTCTCCCCAGGCTCGAACCGAGTGTTTTCGAGGAGAAACACGTCGCCCGGTTCCGCCGAGGCGATTGCGGCTACCGAGTCAACTCCGCCAACCGACTCCAGTTGTTTGACTGGGTAACCCGCTAATTCCTGCATTCTCGCCGCGATTGGCTTCATCGAGAATTCAGGGTCAAGTCCCTTGGGTCGACCAAGATGACTGCAAACAGTGACGATTGCTCGGCTGTCACGGAGTTTGGTGATAGTCCCTAAGGCTGCCCGAATCCGAAAATCATCGGTGACCGAAGTCCCCTCCAACGGCACGTTTAGGTCGGAACGCACCAGAATTCTTTTCCCGGAGACGTCGATGTCGTCAAGAGTTAGATATCCGCTCACTTGGGTCGTCCTTTTCATTCCTGCGTAGACGGTGTTTGTCGCCCAATGGTATCGCCCGGGCCCCCTGACGATACCAACCCTCTACACCACCTCCGCCAAAACGCTACCCAAGAGCGCCGGATCGTGCTCGGGCCAGGGGCTGTCGACCCGAGCCACAGGCGTTCGGATGATCTTCCAACCGTGGAGTCCTTCCTCGAAGAACACTCGAGCCAGTCCAGGAGGCACACCCCATTCACTGTTATCAGTTATCACGGTGCCTCGGCGGGTCAACTTCCCGTGTTTTTCCAGCGCCGCCAGGTGATCTTCCCCCCTCATTCCGAGCGTCTCAGCGTTCTGGGTCGTCAGGTTTCCCACGTAGACCAGCGTCCCTGTCGCTTCAGAGATCACTTCTCCAAGAGGATGGACCACTAATGCCGCGATGATTGAGGTGAAAAGGCTCCCCGCGGCAATGACGATCTGGTCGGCTCCTGCCACTGCAGCGAGCGCTGACAATTCGGCCTCACCGTCCGAGACCTCGATCTGTTCT
>CAYTVW010000065.1:0-8331 GCA_964441865.1 uncultured Acidimicrobiaceae bacterium | reverse complement strand
AGAGACCATCGCCGCGGCCTGGCTCGTTCCGGAACCCTTGAAGAAGCGTTCATCGACCCGAGCTTCTGGGACCTCGATATCCGCCGTCGATCCGGGGGCACGGAGAGAACGGATCGACTTGCCGGGAGCCACCATGTCAACGCGGCGTTGATCGTTCCCGCAGTTTGAGAACTCGGTGACGGTGTTATCAGAGACAATGTGAGTGCCGTGTGTGTCGTCGGCACCGACTGCCAGTACCCAGGGGTTGCTGGCCGGGCTTCTCAGTGGCTTGTTGTTCCCGTCGTTCCCGGCAGCTACAACCACCAGGATCCCACTGTGCCACGCTTGTTCAACAGCGAAGGAGAGCGGGTCGACTAACCACGACTGGGTGCTATCGGTTCCGAAGGAGAGGTTGAGAACACGGATATTAAGGCCGTTCGCGTTCTTGTTCTGAACGACCCAGTCGATAGCGGCCAGAATCTGGGAGACATCGGTAGCGCCGTTTTTGTCGGCGACTTTCACACTGACTATTCGGGCGGCGGGGGCAATGCCCACAAAGCCTGAAGATTCTGTGAGGCTGAGCGGTCGGAAAGTCGAAAGATCACCGGTCAGGGCGTCGTCACGTCCGGCGATGATCCCCGCCATATGAGTCCCATGACCGTAGGTATCGAGATACCTGAGCTCAGGGTTCTGAGACTCGAAAGAAAGATCAGGCCCAAGAACGATCTTGTCTGGGTAGGAGAGTCCGTTGACTGGAGCGACGCCAGAATCGATCAATGCGACATCGACACCCTGTCCCAGGTACCCACGTTCCCAGAAGTTGAGAGCCCCAACCGCTACTGCGGCTTGATAAACCGATTGAGACGAGAACTCGGTTTCTGTCCAATTCTCGGCGTTGAGCAGCTCGACCCTGCTGTCTAGTGTTGCGTTCGCGACCGACGGGTCGCTCTTGATGGCTTCTACGGCTCCCGCGGGGACTGTCGCAACGAATCCTTCGATAATCCCTATCTCGGCTTTAACTTCCCCGCCCAGGGAAGCAACAACTTCTTCCGCGGCTGTGCTCTGATAATCGGTCTCTTGGATGATCAGGGTTACTGGATCGTCAGCTTCGGCAGCGGTGGCGCCCCCAACCGCCACTGGTACGAAAGCTAGGAGAAGGGCGACGCACAAGACTGCCTTCACCTTTGCTTTCCCCGGATCGTCCCAGCCGAGACCTCGCGTCTTTAGGGTGTTTGACAACGCATCCTCCAATCCGCCTGTAACTAAAGAGGATCGTCCGTTCTGAGCCGTTGTCTAGGTAGGGATCTTAACGACCTACTTTTTGACTAGTTACTCCGCGACATAATCGGCGATTTTCGGTTTTTCGATCTTGATCGTATCTAGTCACTTGCGACTAAAGATCGCGGTCGATGGAGGGAAGTGTGGTCGCCTAATAGACCGCGGTGTGGGATATCTGAAGAGGATCAGATGGGCATTCTTGCCTGTTCATTCGACATCGGCTGTTCGCTGGTTAGGGAGGAGAGAACCTGCACCCGGTTCCTCAATTCGGTTGTTTTCCACGAGTTGGGCTCGTTGGTCCGTCCTAGAAGGGTCTTCTTCCTTGCTGCAAGCACGATCAAAGCAGGTAGTCTCAAACTGATTCCTAAGTCCGAGGTCACAAGTGTCCGAATACCCCTCTGAATTCGAACTCGATGTAGTTCTGCGCGACGGACAGGTCGCGCAAGTCAGACCCATTAAGCCGAGCGACGGTGAGATGCTCACCAGATTCTTCGAGAAGCTCGGGCCGGAGAGCCGGTATTTTCGATTCTTTCGTGTGAAATCGGGTTTTGACCCGTCGGAGATCGACTATTTCACCAACATCGATTACGACCGCCGGATGGCACTAGTCGTCATCTACGAAGGCGAACTGGTAGCGGTCGGCCGTTACGACTGCACCGAGGAAGAGCCGGAAGTCGGCGAGGTGGCTTTCTCTGTTGCTGATGATCAACAAGGAAGAGGAATTGGGACCGAGCTAGTCCAGCTCCTCACCGCCTATGCTCGCAGCCGAGGCGTCACGTCCTTTCGCGCGTTCGTTCTCCCCGAGAACGTCCAGATGATGAGGGTCTTCCGAAACTCTGGATACGAGATTCATCGCACCGTCGACGAAGGGGTATACACGGTGAATTTCCCGGTGGCCCTCACCGGCGACGCTATCCAGGCAGCGGAACAAAGGGAGAGGAGAGCGATCGGCGCGTCAATGATGCCTCTCTTCTTCCCCCGCTCGATTGCTCTGATCGGTGCGTCTACTCGCAAGGGAGCGATCGGGAACACTCTTTTCAGGAATCTTCTGACCACAGGTTTCGGTGGAGCTCTCTACCCAGTGAATCCGAACGCGCATGTGGTACACGGAGTCCGGGCCTATCCGAGCGTTCTCGACATCCCCGATCAGGTTGATCTAGCGATTGTCTGTGTCCCAGCGAAGCATGTGATCGACGTCGCTAAGGAATGTGCCGAAAAAGACGTTCGCGGTCTGGTGGTGATTTCCGCTGGATTCGGGGAGGTAGGTGGCGAAGGCGACAATCTGGAAGAAGAACTGCTCCGCGTTGTCCGGGGATCAGGGATGCGAATGGTAGGACCCAACTGTATGGGACTCCTCAACACTGCGCCCGCGGTCAACATGAACGCTACTTTCTGTGCCGTTTATCCGCCCGCCGGCAACATCGCTATGTCTTCACAATCTGGAGCTTTGGGGATAGCGATCCTCGAGTTCGCCCGCCGCAATTCGATTGGTCTTAGCCAGTTTGTGTCTGTCGGGAACAAGGCTGATGTCTCCGGGAACGATCTTCTCTTGTTCTGGGAGGATGATCCAGCTACTGACGTAATCCTCCTTTACCTGGAATCTTTCGGGAATCCGCGTCGTTTCGGGCGGATTGCTCGTCGTCTCGCTCGCAAGAAGCCGATTGTTGCGGTGAAGGCCGGGCGGACTTCGGCCGGCTCGCGGGCAGCTTCCTCCCACACCAACGCTCTGGCGTCGCCCGACACTGCCGTAGACGCGCTTTTCAACCAGTCAGGTGTGATCAGGGTCGAGACGCTCGAAGAGCTATTCGACGTCGGTTCTTTGCTGGCTAACCAGCCGATCCCGAAGGGACGGAAGGTGGGAGTGGTGACCAACGCGGGCGGTCCGGGAATCATTGCGGCTGATGCTCTGGAATCTCGCGGTCTCTCGTTGCCGCAGTTCTCCAAAGAGCTTCAAGGGATAGTGAAGGCGTGCCTCCCGTCCGAGGCTTAGGTAGCGAATCCCGTCGACATGGTGGCGGGAGCGACCGAGAAGGAATATGAGGCTGTCATCAACGCGATTCTCGACTCCGGAGAAGTAGACACGCTGTTCGTGATCTATGTTCCGATCTCCGCTCACGGGACTCCCGCCGCTGCCACCACCGTTCGTGATATCGCTGATCGTTACGAGGGTGACTGCACACTCATGAGTGTCTTCATGCAGGCAGAAGAGGCGATCGATATTCTCAACAGTGGCGACAAGAAGGTCCCTGTATACCAGTTCCCGGAGGGGGCGGCCCGCGCTTTAGCCAAGGTCGTCGGATATGGAGATTGGGTTAGGAGAGATCCGGGTTCCATTCCCAAGTTCACTGATTCTGAACCGAAGAAGGCTCAGAAAACGGTGAAGGCCGCGCTCGCTCGTCTTGGAGAGGAGGGCGGATGGCTGGAACCGGAGGAAGTCGACGCTGTCCTCGAATCGTTTGGCATCACTCTCCCCAAATCCTTCACTGTTACTACCGAAGATGAGGCGGTCGAAGTCGCTGCCAAGATCGGTGGCCGGGTGGTCTTGAAGGTGATCTCATCAGAGGCACTCCATAAGTCTGACGTTGGAGGAGTCCTTCTCAACTTGGAAGGGGAGGCCGCCGTGCGAGACGGCTTCAAGAAGGTGACCGGTGTCGTGAAGAAAGCCGACGGTGTCTTGGTTCAGGAGATGGTCGGTGGAGGACACGAGGTGTTGGTCGGAGTCTCTCAAGACCCCAACTTCGGTCCTTTGATCGTCTACGGACTGGGTGGTGTTTATGTGGAACTCCTCAAGGACGTTGCCTTCCGGCTTCATCCGCTTACCGACGTTGACGTTGATGAGATGGTGGAATCCATCAAGGGAGCCAAGCTTCTTCATGGATACCGCAACATGCCCGAAGGCGATGTTGACGCTGTTAAGGACGTGCTTCTGAGAGTATCCGCAATGGTCGGTGCGGTACCCGAAATCACGGAGATGGATATGAACCCAGTGAAGGTTCTGGAACCCGGGAAAGGGGTGAGAGTGGTGGACGCCCGAATCAAGGTTGTCCCTTTGGACCCTCATTGGCTTCCTGAGGTGATTGATATCCCGGGGCGGGTGGGGCATCCCCAGCACTGACATCTACTGGCGATAGGGTCTAGGAAGGTCGGCGGTCCACGGACGGTATTGTTGGGCCGCGGGTCTGCCAGACTATGAGGCATGAAGGTCACATCCGTATCAACTCTTGACGACACAACCGCTACCGCTGTTGTGGTAGGCGTGTTCGCTGAACTTGAATCGGCTCCCGGGAGTCGAGCGTTGCTCCAGGACTACTCGGCGATCCTCAAATCGTTCGATTTCGAAGGGAAGTCGGGGCAAGTGCTGGCTATCCCCGGCGAGAACGGGCGGAAACTGGTGATGGTCGGTCTAGGGGAGGAGTTGGATGCGGAAGGTCTTCGACAGGCCGCGGCTCGAGGGTTGAAGGCTGCTTCGTCAGATGATGTGGTTGCCACGACTCTCCACCAGATCGAGATAGATGGAGCCGATCTGGCGGTGGTTGGGGGGATGGCGATGGCCGACTACCGCTATGAAGACTACAAGTCGGACGCCAAAGAGCGGCCCGAGCTTCAACTTGAGCTTATTGGCGGCGAGCCGGATCTTGCGGGGATCGATGCTTCGCTAGTCGTGATGGAAGCTGTCAAGAAGACACGCGATCTCGTGAACCGACCATCCATCTCCAAATCTCCAATGACTTTCGCCCAAGAGTTCGCAGAAGCAGTGGAGAAGCTTCCCATCTCGGCCCGGATTGTCTCTGGAGACGAGTTGGAGAAGGAGAAGCTTGCTGGGCTCATCGCAGTTGGGGCCGGTTCCAGCAGGCCGCCGTGCTTGTTGAAGCTTGAATACCGACCGAAGGACGCCAAGCGAACTCTCGCTCTGGTCGGGAAGGGGATCGTTTTCGACTCGGGCGGGTTGTCGATCAAACCCGCTGACTACATGTATGACATGAAATGCGACATGGCTGGTGCGGCCGCGGTTTCTTCAGCCATTCTCGCAATTGCCCGGTTGGGTCTCTCGGTGAACGTCGTCGCCTTTGCGGTGCTCGCGGAGAACATGACGGGTTCGCACGCCCAACGCCCCGGCGATGTAATCAGATATCGAAACGGGAAGACGGTCGAAGTCCTCAATACTGACGCCGAAGGACGTCTCGTCCTAGCGGACGGGCTCTGCCTGGCAGCAGAGGAGAAACCGGATCTGATTGTTGACATGGCCACACTCACGGGCGCCTGCAAGATCGCCCTTGGACCGTCTATTGCCGGTGTCTTCGGGAATGACCGGAGTTGGGTCGAGAAAGTCGTTCTCTCCGCAGAAAGCGCTGGCGAGAGGATGTGGGCGATGCCCCTCCCCGACGATCACGACTACATGATCGAATCCGATGTGGCGGACATGAAGAACATCAGTACTGGCCGTTACGGGGGAGCGATCACCGCCGCTTTGATCCTCTCGAAGTTTGTGGGAGAAGTCCCTTGGGTCCACATTGATGTGGCTGGCCCTGCCTATATGACTAAGGCTGACCACTACATCCCGAAGGGAGGCTCCGGTTTTGGAGTGAGGACGCTGGTAGAACTTGCTCGGTCTCTCAGCTGAACCCCGCCACGCCGACGGTGGAAGGATCGGTCAAGAATGAAGCGGGTTTTGGTCGCAATGTCGGGAGGTGTCGATTCATCGGTTGCTGCCGCGATCCTGAAAGCTGAGGGGTATGAGGTTCTTGGGGTCACCCTTACCCTTTGGCCAGAACCCGAGCCAGGTGACGGAGAATCGCAAGCAGTCTCATCTTCGGGCCATAACGATGCCGCTGCCGCCGCCGATCGTCTCGGCTTGTCGCACAAGATCATTGATGTATCGACCGAGTTCTCCGAGATCGTCTTGGGGAGATTTGTCTCCGACTACCTGGCAGGATTGACGCCGAATCCTTGTATCGAGTGCAATCGTCGCATCAAGTTCGAGCGCCTCTTCTCGATTGCCGCAGAGATGGATTGTGAACTTGTGGCTACAGGACATTATGCGCGCAACGTTTTCCAAGGGGGATGCTGGCGTCTCATGCGGGGAGTCGATTCCGAGAAAGACCAGAGCTACTTCCTCTCCATGTTGGCCCAAGAAGATCTTGAACGTCTCCGTTTCCCTCTGGGGTGCCATGACAAGGAGATGACACGGAGACTGGCCGAAGAACTCGGTCTGGAGATCCCCGTGGAGGCTGAGTCCATGGATATCTGCTTCTTGCGCGGGGCCGATTATCGATCCTTCCTCAAATCCAAGTTGGCAGGCGTCGCCGAACCCGGACCAATCGTCGACACCGAGGGGACTGTGGTGGGTGAACACCAAGGAATTTTCGGGTTCACGGTGGGGCAACGCCGACAGCTGGGAATTGTGGCGGGCGAGCCGCGTTACGTCGTCAGAGTGGTCCCTGAGAGCAGAACGGTGGTTGTCGGACGGCGTCAGGATCTTGCTGTCGGATCGATGATGGTGACGGACACGACCACTACCGGGAGGGCAATCCCTGAGGATGTCCTGGTTCAGTATCGAGGTAGGGGAGAGGCGGTCGCCGCTCGTTTCAGACAAGGTCAGGTCGAGTTCGCCGACGTCCAATACGCGATCGCGCCCGGTCAGACTGCCGCCTTCTACAACGGAGAAGAGGTATTGGGGAGTGGTGTGATAGCCGAAACGTCCCCCACTTCTTCACGGATCGAGTAGCCGAACACCTCCGGCGTGACTCGTCGTAGGGGCATATTCTTCCGCAAAAAGCATCTCTGTAGCCACAGAGTTCGGGTTTTCCTGGCATACTTGATTCGTTAGGCATTCGCCTGACGGAGGAGGGAGATCAATGACACGCGGAAGAAATATCGGCATTGCCGTGTTCGCTCTGGCTGTCGCTTGCAGCGTATTGACGTATTCAAGCTCGCCTGCAAAAGCAGACACCCTGATCTGTGAAACATACGGATCTGTCGCGATTCAGAACGGCCAATACATCGTTCAGAACAACGTTTGGGGCGCCAGCACTGCTCAGTGCATCAACGTCACCGACACGGGGTTCCAGGTGACGGTGGCCGATCACAACAACTCGACGAGCGGCGCACCTGCCGCCTACCCGTCGATCTACAAAGGATGCCACTACGCCAACTGCACTAGTGGAAGCCCTTTCCCAGCATCCATCAACTCGTTGGGGGCGATCAACTCAAGTGTGAGTATCAACACACCCAGCAGTGGGGAATGGAATGCTGCCTACGACGTTTGGTATGACCCGACGCCCAGAACAGACGGCCAGAACACTGGCGCCGAGTTGATGATATGGATCAACCATCTCGGAAGGCCACAGCCGGTCGGTTCGAAGGTTGGGACTGCCAGCATCGCGGGAGCGACTTGGGATGTCTGGTACGGGAATACCGGCTGGAACGTCATTTCGTATGTGCGTCAGCAGACGACGAACAGCTTCACCGGAAACCTCGCCGACTTCCACAACGACGCCATCTCGCGCGGGTATATCCAGCAGAGCTGGTATGTGACGAGTGTCCAGTACGGCTTTGAGCCCTGGATCGGTGGAGTTGGCCTAGGAGTGAACTCCTTCTCGGTGAGCACGGGAGGTACCACTACTACCACCACGCGTCCGACTACGACCACGACTCGCGTAACGACGACTACGACTCGTCCGACCACTACGACTACGACTCGTCCGACCACGACTACTACTGGTGGTTCTGGTCTTTCGTGTTCTGTGACTCGTTTGGATCAGTGGGGTAGTGGTTATGTGGCGTATGTTCGTGTGACGAATAACGGTGCGCCTGTGTCTGGTTGGTCGGTTCCTTTGACGTTTAATCAGTCGACGACTGTGACTAACGCTTGGAATGCGAACCTCTCTGGTTCCGGTTCTTCGTGGACTGCGTCGAACAATTCGTGGAACGGGAACTTGGGTACTGGTTCTTCTGTGGACTTTGGTTTCCAGGGGACTTCGTCTGGGACTATCACTGTTTCTTGTGGTGGTAGCCCGACTACGACTCAGGTGACGACTACGACTACTCGTCCGACTACGACGACTACGACTACTC
>CAYTVW010000064.1:0-8345 GCA_964441865.1 uncultured Acidimicrobiaceae bacterium | reverse complement strand
GATCCTAGCTATCCCAGAGAGGCGGATGGGTCGAGAATCTTCCGAATACCGGCCAAGAATTCAGTCCGGGCTGGAATTCAGATCAGGCGGAGGTTCCCAAGCATCGATGATCCAGGTGCTCCTTACAGGTCACCCGGGTTGGGTGGACGATTCGTCGGGGGTGATGTCGCCGCGAATCAGCTCTCTGATCTGCCTCTGATACTCCGCGCCAGCCGGGAAACGAGCGGAAAGGAATCAGCGCTGAGCCTTCGGGGGCGGTACCGTGTTCGTGATGGAAACTCTTCTCGCAGCTCTTCTGATCTTCTCGATGCGAGTTGTCGACGTCTCGATGGGGACGTTGAGGATCGTGATGCTGGTTCGAGGCAAACGGGCGTGGGCGGGGATCCTCGGTTTCTTTGAATCCCTTGTCTGGATCTTGGCGGTGAGTCAGGTCCTCGGGCACCTTGATGCCCCAGCAAAAGTGATTGGATACTCCCTGGGTTTCGCGACGGGGACTGTGTTGGGCTCGAGTATCGAACGCTGGTTGGCGATGGGGAGTGTTCTGATCCGTGTTGTCCAGCCGATAGGCAGTCCTTCGATAGCTGAGACAATCAGGGACGCTGGCTGGCCCGCGACAGTAATCAACGGGCGGGGTCGTGATGGGGACGTCAGAATCCTCTTCACCGTTGTCCCGAAGAAGAGTTCTCAGAAGATCCTGGATTTGGTCGCTTCGGTGAATCCGGAAGGCCTGGTGACGATTGAAGACGCTGGGCGCCACGACTTCTACTCTCGGCGAGTCTCGGTGAGAAAGTAGGGGCGCCTTACCCTATTGGGGAGGGGGTAGATATTCGGCTTTGGTGCAATGGCCGTCTTCGACTCGTACTAGCCAGATCGCGCCCTTCCGAAACTCGAAAACCTGGTTAGGAAGCTCCAACTTGGTACCTCTGAATTGGAGTATCCGGAGGATGGCGGGGAGGACATCGCCGTGAGAGCAATACACCATGTTCAGCCCTGCGCCCTCCTCGAGGAAGGAGACCGCCTGGACGGGGGACGCGCCTTCGGCCAGCCATTTCACCTGATTCACCTTCAAGCCAAGTTGTTTGGCTAGGGGGTCAATCGTTTGTAAGCAACGCAAGGCCGGGCTTGAGAAGATGGAATCCACTCCCAAGTCGGCGAGTTTCTGCGATGTTTTCTTGGCCTGGGCTTTCCCCCGGGGTATCAGAGGTCGGTATGTGTCTTCGCCCTTGAAATCACTCCTGCTCCCGGCGTGGGCGTGTCGGACCAAGAAGACGGTCCCTGTTCGGCTCAAAGCCTGGAGAGGTGCGCCCGCCACCAATCCTCGGTCGAATGAGTAGGTGAGTATCTCGACTGCACGATCAGGGTGGAGCCAAGCGATTTCGTCGACCTCACGGTTGGGCTTGAAGTCCTTGATCTTGACGGGACGCATCGCGTAGAACTGGACTAACTTGTCCGCGCCGCCAGGAGTCTGATACTCCGATGTCCCCACCTCGGAGATAATTCGGCATCGGACCCCAGTCTCTTCTTCTACCTCGCGGATAGCGGCAGCTTCGAAGGGCTCTTTCCGGTTGATCTTCCCCTTGGGAAGAGACCAGTCGTCGTAGGAGGGGCGATGAACAATCAGGACCTCGTATCCGTCGGGGTGTTTTCTGAATACCAGTCCGCCGGCAGCAAGGATCTGATTGGTCACGAAGCGCGTATAGGAGGTGTCGAATAGTTGAACAGGGAAGGGTCGCCAGCCGGCTCATCGGCTGCGGTGAGGTCGATCGAAACAGCATCGCAACGGATGCAGATCCGGCGGATGAGTCCTCCTCCGACATGCTGAGCTGGCCCATAAACATGACGACCGGCCCGGCAGTTCGGCGCCTCCACGGCTTTGGTGCGACGATCAATAGACGTCCACATGATGAAGACTCTATCCGAGAGGTCAGCAGGATCGTGGTATTGCGCGAGCTACCACTGCAACCGCATCTTCTCCGCTGGGGACACACTCCACCAATCCTGACGGAGTGTTAAGGGTCGAGATGAGTCCATCGATGAGGTTTCTCCAGGTTTCGCCAACGGCAACGACGGGTCGGGGGGCCTCATCGGCGAAAGGCGCCACGAACGCCGCATTCCAAGCCACCATCAACTCGGCGAGAGTGCCGATGGAACCTGGGAGCGCTATGAAGCCGTCCGCCTCGTCAACGAGGAGGTGAATGCGTTGGGCAATGGTCTCAGCAGTCTTCTCTTCGGTTACCCAGGGATTGACTCCGGTGCGATGGGGAAACACTCCGGGTGCCGAGTAACCGAGGACTCGACCTCCGGCCTGAGCGGCGCCTTTTGAGACAGCTTCCATGAGGCCTGCGTAACCGCCAGTGGAGACGGCGAAACCTTTCTCGGCGAGGAGCCTCCCCACCAAGATCCCCTCCTCGTACGCGGCTTCTCCGGGATGGATGCCTGAGGAACCGAAAACGGCGATTATCGGAGTCATGGTTTCCCTTTTTGGCTTTGGAGTCAGCATTCTGGAGCCTGGAGGAGAGTCTTGCCAGTCGATTAGTCGAGGCAACGGTCTCGTTAGCTGGATTCTCTCCGCGTGGTCCCTCGCTGTTGGGTCCTCTCAATGAGGTCTGTCAGCCGGAGAGTTGTCTAGGCAAATTGTCGGCGGCGAGCGAAAGCGAATCCAATCGGGGGCCGATTGTGTGGGTTCGGCTGGCTCTGTCGAGGAGTGGCATCTCGTTCAGGAACGTCGTTGGCTGCTGAACCATTCATCCATAAGGGCGATGCCGACTTCGAGAGAGGTGGCCGGTGACCAACCTATTAGTTCTCTGGTGCGGTTCAAGTCTTGGGGCGGGACGAAGCGGTCGATTGCTCCGATCGGGTATTTCCCAATCTCCACCCGAAGCTTCCGGCCAGTGACCTTCTCCACGGTCTCGGCAACGACTCTGGCAGTCAGTCGGTGTTCGCCCGCTATGTCCAGTTCGTAGGCTCCCGGATGTTGAAGCACTGCTTCAATCGCCTGGCACACATCTCCGACGAAGACATAGGAGCGGGTCGCGTCGTCGGGGGTTAAGGCCACTGTCTCTTCGGTTCCCGCAGCCTCCAAGAGACGATACAGAAGCCTCCCAGGCTGTTCCCAGGGCCCATACGCTCGACCGATACGCAGAAGAGCGGCATCGACTGTGGATTGCCTCACGACGGCCGCGGCTGCCGATTTGGAGACGGCTCGGAACGGAGCACCGTGTGAAGACGCCACCGCCTCGAAGCTGCTCCCTGCGTGGACGATTCTGCACGAGGCGATCTCGGCCGCCTCGATCAGAGTGTGGGCTCCCAGTACATCGATCTCCAAGGCCTGGTGACGTTCCTCAGGGGTCTTTGCTTTGGACGGGCCCGCCGCCAGGTGGACTATCGCGTCCGGACTCAGATTGGCGAGGAGCTGAGACGTTTTCGTGTCAGTCATATCCCATTGGTGGGGTGTTGCCCGTGAGTCGAGATAGCGCCAGGACTCAGGAGCCGACCGACTAACGGCGTGAACCAGATGGCCGCGGTCGGCGAGGTGCTTAACCAGGTTGATCCCGATGAATCCGCTTGCTCCGGTCACGACAACTGTCTTCTGTTCAGCAAGCTCGGCGTTTTCGTTGTTCGGGATTTCTCGTGCCATCGCCGCATTGTATGCCTAGAGAAGGTTTCGCTGTCCTGGATCTGGCACTTAGGTGAATTGGGAGGGAAACACCGGGAGGAAAACCGAACTTGGACTCTCTTCCTCGGATGGTAGGTTCTCCTCAACATGCCGACTTTCCGTCCAGACATCCTCCGGATACCGGAATACATTCCGGGTCGTCCTATCGCCGACGTTGCGAAAGAATTCGGATTTGATCCGGCTTCAGTGGTGAAGCTTGCCTCTAATGAGAATCCGCTTCCGCCAATCCCAGAAGCACGCGAAGCTGTGGCTGCTCTCATGTCTGAAGCGAACCGTTATCCGGATACCGAGTGTAAGGACTTGAGAGCGGCCATCTCCTCTTGCTCGGAGATCCCTCCTGAGAACATCTGGGCGGCCGCCGGGTCGTCAGAGATCCTGCGAGTGACTGCTTTGGCGACGGGTGGGCCGGGCACCTCGGCAGTGTTTCCGCAACCGTCGTTCGTGATCTACAAAATGGGGACGGTCCTTGCTCTCTCTGAGCCGATCGAGGTCCCGCTTGATTCCGAATATCGAAACGATCTTGACGCGCTCTCGACGGCGATTCGGCCGGACACCAACCTGGTGTACATCTGTAATCCGAACAATCCAACGGGGACCATTGTCGATTCGGATGATCTTGAGTCCTTTATAAAAGGGGTCCCGGAGCGAGTCCTAGTTCTAGTCGACGAGGCTTATCACGAATTTGTTACTGAGCCCAAGCATCGAAGCATGGTGCCCCTGGCGCTTTCGACACCCAATGTGATTGTGACTCGGACCTTTTCGAAGATCTTTGGTCTTGCTTCTCTCCGAGTTGGGTATGCGGTGAGTTCGGTCGAAAACCTGGTTCAAATCCAGAAGGCCCAAGCTCCTTTCACCGTGACGGGGCCTGCTCAAGTCGCTGCAATGGCGTCTCTTCGGCACCCGGAACAGGTGAAAGAGAGAACAAGAGCCAACGCATCCGGACGAGCGGTGATCATGGAGGGCCTCTCAATGGCGGGAGTCGAATTCGTTCCGAGCCAAGCGAACTTCGTTTACTTTCACCTGAATCGGCCGACAAAAGAATCGTCGGACGGATTCCTCCGGGCCGCCGTTATCGTTCGTCCATACTCGGATGGATGGCTGAGGGTGAGCGTGGGGAGCCCGTCAGAGAACGAAAGGTTCTTGGAGGCCCTGGCTTCAGTGGTTTGAGCAGGAAGACTGCAGTTTGTTCAAAAAGTCTGATCTGAGGAGTATCAAGTGACTTCATTGATCCGTGGCATCGCCGCGATGGTTCGGAAGGTGCCTTGGTTGGTAGCGCTGGCTGGAATCTTGGTTACGGTGGCTTTGGGCGCGGTCAACGCCGCGATCGACCCGCAAATGGCTACTGGCACTGAAGGTTTCGCTCCGGACACCCCCGAAATCAAGGCTATGGAGCGAGCGGAGAGCTTGTTCACAGGCGCGGGCGGTGGTCAGGCCATGCAGGTGGTCGTTCGGGCGGCCGAAGGAGAATCCGTGGTCTCGACCGCGGGTTACGAGGCCGTTAGCAGAATCACGGAAGCCCTCTATGCTCAAGTCCCCGATAGGATTCTTGATGATCCGCAACAGCCCGCCGTGGTGTCTTTTCTGCTTCCGGTGGAACAAGCCGTTCTGAGCGGACAGGTCGACCCGACGTATCTGCAATTCGATGCCGGAATTCAGCAGGTCTATCTACACGCTCTTAACGATCCCAGCTTCCCTCCGGAACAGAGGGGCTACATCTCGAAGCTCATCAACGGTGATCCCGCCGAAGCCGATGTGGGTCTGATCCTGGTCTTTCTCAAGGAACAGGAAACCTCAGGAGAAGCGATGGATTTTGAGGCTTACCTTGAGTGGGAGAAGCCGGTCGCTGATGTCATCAGGTCCCAAGAGGTGGAAGGGATCGAAACGATACCTTTCTCGATGAGCCTCCTATTTGAGGATTCAGACGACTTCATGGACGAGATCAGCTCATTGATGGCCGGTGCTGGACTCATAATCCTTGTGATCCTCCTCATGGTGTTCTGGGTCAAGGGCGTGCTTCCCAAGACTGCAGGGATTGTCGCCATCATCCTTTCGGTAGCGGCTGGGTGCGTTGTGTGGTTCAGCGGTCTTTTCAGCGGAGCCGGAGGTGTCGCGGTCTCGGTGGCTGCTGGTCTCGTTGTCTACCAGCTGGTTAGGACTGTCGTTGGGTTGAAGACGCGCGACTTGACTTTGGCATCTGCGGGTCGAAGGCCTTTGGCGGACAGTCTCCTGACCCTGATTGCCATCGGAATGGCGATCGTCTGGATGCAGGGGATCGGAGCGATACTCCTGGATTCGGGATTCATCGGGAGTATGAACGAAATCACCCAAGTCGTTCCGGTGCTTCTGATAGGCCTTGGTGTCGACTACGGGATTCATTTGACGCATCGCTATCGCGAGCAGATCGGTTCCGGCGAGAGTGTTGATAGGGCCGTATCGCGTTCGATAGGGACTGTTGGGATTGCGCTGGTATTGGCCACGGTCACCACGGCGATCGGGTTTCTCACCAACATCTTTAACCCGGTCCCCGCTCTGAAGGATTTCGGGATACTCGCCTCGGTTGGGATCGTTGCTGCTTTTCTCTTGATGCTGACTTTCATCCCTTCCGTTCGTCTGATCCTCGATCGGCTTGCGGAGAAAAAGGGGAGACTCCCAGTGAATGCGATCGGTTCTTCCCGGGAGAGTGTTCTGTCCAACGTTGTTGAGCGAGTTTCATTGCTAGCGGAACGTGTTCCAGTAGTGACAGTGGTGGCAGCTCTGGTCCTCGGTTGTTTCGGGTTCTGGGGCTATACGAAGTTGGAGACTCGGTTCTCCTTCACCGATTTCCTGCCGGCGGATTCTCCGGCTGTGACGGCTATGGAAGTCCTTACAGACGAATTCGGTGGCGGATTCGCCGAGACCACTCAGGTCCTGATTGAAGGCAAAGACGGGGTGTCTCTGGCATCGGCGGAGGTCCACAACGCAATGGTCGATATCAATGGTCTTCTGGCATCAGTCGAAGATGTGTTGACCGTTGAGACCGAGTTTGGGGAGTTCCCAATGGCGACTTCGCCGATCAGCGTTCTGCAGGGGCTGTTAGCACCGGGACCGGATGGGAGCACCGCGCCGCCCGTGCTTTTGGCACTGATGGGACAACTCGAATTGGGGACAGACCTCAAAGCCCCAGTCGGGACAGACGTCTCGGAACTCTATTGGATGCTGGCCATGTTGGCTCCGGCCGAAATGGGCTCGGTAGCCCATTTCGACGGAGAGATCTTGGACGCTGTCCAGTTCGACATCAACACGCAGGCGGGAGAAGCCGGAGCTGTTGCCCTCGCCCGAGATCTTGACTCGGTTTTTGCAGCGGTTGAGAGCGAGGAAGTGGACGCTATTCCGGTGTCTACCTCGATCATCACAGGGACAATCGTGAACGCACTGGCTTCGTCTCAATCACGATCGCTATATATCACGCTCGCGACGGCCACTCTGATCCTGATGTTGAATTTCTGGCGTGAGAATCGGAGGCCAATGCTGGGGTTCATCACGATGCTCCCGATCGCCTTGGTCGTCTTGTGGACCTATGGGCTGATGTACGCGACCGGGATTCCCTTCGGCCCGATCTCGGCAACCCTTGCCGCTCTCTCAATCGGGATCGGTGTTCCATATTCGATCCACATTGCTCGAAGGTTTGAGGAAGATCGAATTCGGTTCGACTCGTTGGAGGACGCTCTCCGCTCTACTACGAGGAACACGGGAGCCGCTCTCGCCGGGTCTGCCTTCACCACTCTGGCCGGGTTCGGTATTCTGATGACCTCCTCACTGGTTCCCTTCCGACAGATGGGCCAAGTGACCTCTTACGCAATCGGTTTGGCGCTAATTGGCACGCTCTTGGTGTTGCCTTCTCTTCTTGCGATATGGGAGACCTGGCACAGGAAGCGGGGGCATCAGTTGGTGGAGAAGGCCACTGATTCGGTAGTCGACTGATTCCTCAAAGAGGCCTTCGGATGAGAAGACAGGGTGCCGATACTGAGCTAAACCCGGATTAGGGTTTGGAGGAGTCTGTTCGGACGCGGGAGATCAGCTAGATGGTTCGTGGGAACTACACAGGGAGCCTTGGTTTGCCAGGCCAATCAGGGTCTGGACTAGGGGTAAGTCTGATTCTGGAAGACCGTTTTCTGACGGTTAGATCTCGCGGTGACACCTTGGGCGAATACCCGATCGAGAAGGTGGATGTAGAACGAACCTCCGGGGATCGTTTCCGTTTCAAGATTGGCAACGAGGAGTTCGATTTCATTGCCTCGGATCCGGTCCGATTTTTCTACGATGCTGTCCCCGAGATCGAGCGAGCCGGAGTCTCTTCGACTGGAGCAAAAACTCTGTTCAAGTCTCTATTGGGAAGCCTGGGAATTCGGAAAGAAGAGCAGGTGGGAGAAGAGACTCCCATGCGCAAGGCCGTCGAATTGGCGAGGAAGGATCAACCACCGCCGCGTCCGAAGCCATCGAGACAGGAGACCGAACGGAGGACAGGGCTCTCTATGCCACCTCCCGTGGGTCGAGGCTCCTCCGCGGACGCTTTCTCTCCTTCTACGAGTCTTCCCCCTCTCGGTCGCACTCGTGCGGCCGGAGGTTCCAGTTCCCAGAGTGGTTTTCCACCGCCTCTGTCGAGTTCGCGTCCGCTCGCGAAACGGGATAC
>CAYTVW010000063.1:0-8411 GCA_964441865.1 uncultured Acidimicrobiaceae bacterium | reverse complement strand
ATGCGTCCTCAAGACGTTATCGAATGGTGGCGTCTAGGCCGCGCCAAGGTTGTGGAGCCGCTTTCCCACATGGACTCGAGTCAGCGAGTCGAATGGATCGTCGGAACGATCAGCGCTCGAACCCTTGCCACCATTCGCTTGATGGAAACCTGGGCTCACGGTCTTGATATCCACACCACTGTTAATGAGCAAGTCGAAGACACCAACCGAATCCGCCACATCTGTTGGTTGGGCTGGAAATCGCTCCCTTACGCGTTCAAACTGGCAGGCGAGGATTACACACCGGTTCGAATCGAAGTGATTGGCCCTGGATACACCAAATGGGTCTACGGGGAAAGCGACGCTCCCAATCTGATCAAGGGATCCGCTTCTGACTGGGCAAGAGTCACCGTACGTAGAGTGAGAGCAGAAGACACTCGCCTCAAAGCCCAAGGCGAAGGCGCCGAAGCTGCCCTCCGCGTAGCCCGCGCCTATCTGTAGAGGGATTCTGTTTCGCCTGTTGGCCCAACCGGCCTTCAAAAGGCAACTCCGAAAAACCCCGAAACAGGCCGCAGTTGTGTGTGTGTGTGTGTGTAGTCTTCCTAAGGCAATCGAAAAAGGGGGACTTCTCCGATCGGCCCACCCAAAGTTCGCCAGAATCAGATCCAGGTGACGCCGACCCTTCACCAACAAGATCCGGATCGGCGCCACCCGAACGGAAGGAACGTTAACTATGTTCAAAAGACTCGCAACCTCGATGATGCTCGTCTCTTCGTTGTGTCTCGCATTAGCTGTTCCGGTGCTCGCCATCGAATGGCAAGGCGAAGGCGGAATCATGACTTGCCCCTACTTCATGTACGGAAAGCTGACCTTCAAATACAACGACATTGCCAACGTGACACCACCCGGCGGACCGGCATACCGGTACAACGATAACGACGGTTTGTGGCATATCCGAACCAGAGTGGGTGCTCTCGGTGGCGGAGAATGGGACGCTTTCGGATCGCCCTACCTCGACCAAACCGGTACGTTCGCTAGCTGCGTCTACGGATAACGGCGAAGTGAATCACCCTCGAGGGCCGCGCCGGGGAATGTCAGGAATCCCCCGCCGCGGCCCACAACCACACCCGAAGGAGTCCAACCCACACCATGACTCGACCACTCCAGTGCACGCTTCTTGCGGCCGCTGCCCTTACGCTGGCAGCCTGTTCTCCGTCGCCTTCAGGCACGACCATCGACGTCGTGTCCATACCGACCGGGCTTCCTCCCGAGGTTCAATGCCTTGTGGATCTAGGCTACGTAGTCGAACCGATGAGTTCAGGAGGATTCGAGTACACGGATCCCTTGAACCGTCCTTGGAATTCCATGATGGACGACATCTCCGCCTGTGAGGACAAGCAAGGTCCGCATCCAGAAAAGACCGAAGATGAGATTCGCGTGGTTTTCGACGAATACCTCGACGACTATGAGTGTCTAGTGGAGCTCGGATACTCTCCCACCAGGCCTCCTTCGTTCGATACCTTTCTTGCCACCTGGACAACTGGACCGTGGTCGCCGATCGACGGGACGAACTGGAACCTGTGGCCGTACACCGAGTACTTGCGCGTACAGGAAACCTGTGACCTGACTTGGCTTAGCGTCGAGGCGCCATGAGCGGACGTGAACCACCAACGGCCTGGAACATGGCGAAACGGTCGGGGAACGGATTGTGAAATCCCTTATCCCGCGACTCGCATTGGTTGCCATCCTCGGAGCTGTAGGCGCTGGTGCATTCTGGGCCGGACAGAATTCGTTGACGACTCCAGAACTCCCCCAGGTCGAGGTCGATTGGGTCACCTACGAAGTCGCTACTGGTTCGGTCGGAGAAACCATGAGAGTCTCCGTCGAATGCAGTTGGCCGGAAGTCGACCTGATTCTGGCCGGGTCCGGCGGCGTAGTCACATCGGTGGATCATGAATCCGGCACCGAGGTCACTTCCGGCGAAGTTGTGGCAACGATAAATCTTCAACCGGTCATCGTCGTCGAGGGATCGGTCCCGGCTTTTCGCTCTCTCTCACGAGGACTCGAAGGAGAAGACGTTGCCCAGTTCCAGCGGTTCTTGGTTGACTCCGGCTACTTGGCCGGGGAAATCGACGGGAAGTATTCGCAGCAAACGCACACAGCGACCAAAGCCTGGCAGAGGGATCTAGGAATCCCCGAGACCGGATCGGTTCCCATTGGCTCAGTGGTGTTCGTCGAAGGACTCCCAGCTCCGGCAAGCGTCATCCCCCGCCGCGGAGAATTCTTGACACCCGGTTCGTCCCTGTTAGGCGTTTTCGCCCAAGAGCCAGTGTTCCACCTCAGGGCAACAGATTCGCAGCGGCTACAACTCACCACTGGGACTGAGGTCCTATTCACGCCACCGATGGTCAGCGAGCCTTGGACCGGCGTTCTCGGACCATTCTCTCCAACTCCGGACGGGATGCTTCTCTCGGAGCTGAGCGGCGAACTGTGCGGATCGGAATGCTCTGCAATCCCGGTCGAAGGAATAACTGTTCTCAGCGGTACGGTGGTTTTGGTCCCAGAAATAACCGGCCCAGTGATACCGCTGTCTGCACTGAAGCTGGATCCGAATGGTCAACTCCAAGCAACTCTAGAGAACGGCAGCCTGACAGCGGTAACGGTAATAGCTGAGGCCAACGGGTTAGCGGTTGTCGACGGAATCGATGTTGGAACCGTCATACGAATGCCCACCCAAGAGGCGTGATGATTGAGTCCTCTTTGGCTTCAAGAACACCGCTAATCGAAGCGTCGAGTATCGCCTTCGGTTACCGACGCAATGTCCCAGTCGTGGAAGGATGGTCCGCCACCGTAGAAGGCGGCGAATCGGTCGCAATCGTCGGACCCTCTGGCAGCGGCAAATCCACTCTGCTCTACCTTCTCGGTCTACTTGCTCGACCATGGTCTGGTCGTTTGGAGATCGCCGGACACGACGTGCAAGAATTGGATGATCGGGCGAGGTCCGACATTCGGGCCGAGCATATCGGCTTTGTATTTCAGGACGCCGTGCTTGATACCAAGAGGTCAGTGTTAGCCAACGTAATCGAAGGCGCTATCTACCGAGGGTCCGATCGATCCGAAACCATTCGCTCTGCTAGAGAATTGGTCGACGAGCTGGGCGTATGTGTCGAACTGGATCGTCGCGCTGTCGATCTCTCTGGAGGACAGGCCCAGCGGGTTGCTCTCGCGAGAGCACTCGTCGGCCGGCCGTCGATTCTCCTGGCCGACGAACCAACCGGAAATCTGGACAAGGAGAATGGCCGCGTAGTCGCCGACGCCCTCTTCGACCAGACACGTCAAGGAAAGGCTGTAGTAATCGTCACACACGATCTCGAACTTGCTCAACGTTGCGATCGGACTCTGCAACTGTGAGACGCCGATGGTTTCCCCTCGTTTCGGAGTCGTGGCGAGTATGCGTTGTTACGAAAATCGTCTCGGGTTTGGTAGCCATTCTGTCTGCTGCGCTGCCGTTCGCACTGCTCGGTGTCAGTGGGATGAATATCGAAAGTCGCCGAGCGATTCTCGAAAGCGTCGACAGCGCCGGAGCACGAATTATCACCGTTTTGTCGCTGGCCGAGCCTTCTATTCCCGATTCTGCCATTGCACGAATTGTCTCGATCGAGGGAGTCGACTGGGTGGTCGGCCTCGGACCGGTCTCGGACGTGAGCCTTACTCTTCCCGCCGGTTCTCCGACTCCGTTCCGACGCCTGGTCCAAGCCGGAGCTCCCATCGAGTTTGACTCATTCGAAGACCGCAGAGGAGTCTTCGTCAGCCAGAAAAGTGCCCAAAGGCTCGGTGTGAGTGGGCCCTATGGCCGAGTTGGTCCGATTGGTCTTGACATTGTGGGATGGTTCCACGCGCACGGCGCAATCGCTTCTCTCAACCCTTTCGCTCTTCTGCCCGAGGCGCCAACCGGCGAATCCCTCGACCGACTGATTGTGGCCACCAGCGAAGTGGCCTATACCGAAGCGGTCGCGGGAGCCATCAGGCCACTGCTCGGGGTCAATCCGACTGCCGAGGTCTCAGTTCAGACCAGTGACATCCTTCTGGCAGCCCATGAGACCGTCGAAAGTGAAGTCGCCCGCCGGGATCGGCAGCTGGTGCTCGCTGCCTTGGTAACAGCAATGATCCTCGCTGCGATTGTCGTATTCGCCGGAACTGCCAACGCAAGTCGAGACTTCGGTCGGCGAAGAGCACTCGGCGCCACCCGTTCTCAACTCACTGTCCTGGTTCTACTAGCAACCTTCTGGCCCGCCCTAGCGGGGGTGCTAGTAGGAACGCTGGCAGGGATAATCACCCTCGCGACTCGCCTCGGTCACATCCCGAGTTGGCGATTCCCAACCGCAATCGGAATCCTGACACTGGTCACGCTAACCATCGCAGCGGGGCTGCCAGCAGTCGTAGCGTCACGCCGCGACCCGTTACGAGTTCTCAGGGTTCCGTGAGAATGCTTCGCTAGTCTGCTCGCAACCGCCACCGTGAAACGGCACACTACTTCGCCTAATGAAGCTCAGGAACTCTTTGCGGCTCCAAACCCAAAGCTCCCGATTCGACCAGACGCACGAAAGCATCCGCAATATCTGGATCGAATTGGGTGCCCGAGTACGTCTTAATCTCGTTCAACGCGTAGTCAACAGGTAGAGCTGGCTGATAGCTCCGGGTACTCGTTATCGCATCGAAAGCATCAGCGACAAGAACGATCCGAGCCAGGAGTGGAATCTCCATACCCTCAAGACCGAACGGGTAGCCGCGCCCGTCAAAACGCTCGTGGTGATAGAGAATCGCTTCGGCAACGTGACGGTCGAATCGTTCAACAGTCATTGCGAAACCGTATTCGGAGTGTTTCCTCATCCGGAGCATCTCATCATCGACCAACGGTCCCGGTTTCGAAAGGATCTGAGGATCGATATGGATCTTCCCCACGTCATGGAGGACACCCACCGTCGCCAGACGATCCAGATCGTCTTCTTCGAGATTCATAGCCCGACCTATGGCAGTGGCGAATCTCGAAACCCGATGAACGTGTCCGTAGAGATCTTCAACGATCCCTTCCATCACTTTCATCAGGCGTTCCATACCCACAGGCTCCTCCGCTTCACCAGGCCCACGCCCGGCACCGTACTCAGGATGGATGCAGTTAACCCACCTAACCATGGGTCCCGCGAACCATTTCCGGAATATTGGTTCTACTAGATCGGAAGTCAAGACCTTGGTATTTCCAGTCCTCGAGGGATGTAAACCGGCTCTAGACGGCATCCACACCCGTAATCCTTCAGCGCTCCACTACAGTCCACCCAATGGCCGAATTGACTATCAGGGCCGGGCACCCCGACTTCCTCGATCTTCCTTGGGAGACTTCTATGAAGGAGTGGGCGCGCCCCAACAGAATCCGTCTCCCCAAGGGGATATCTCGACACGAGGTCCGCTATTTCCAGTATCCCCAGGGCATCTACGTAGTGAAAGAGCTCTCCGAACGTGCCGCCCAACAGGACTACGACGCCCTCAAAATTCTGGAGAACTACGGTGCCCGAGCAGTCCGTCCAGTTGGGATAGTGGAGAAACGACATCCCGATCCCGAGGCGGAAGAGTCGGCTGCCTTGATCACTGAGTACGCCCCCTTCTCCTTCTCGTATCGCGAGTTGATCTCAGGTCCCGGTTTCGGGCCACGTCGAGCCCAGATGTTGAATGCGTTTGCTGAGCTGCTCGTCGAGCTTCATCTGATCGGAGTGTATTGGGGCGACTGTTCCCTGAACAACGTTCTTTACAGATACGACGCTGATGCCATCGAGACGATCATGGTCGACGGAGAAACCGCCGAAATCTATGAGGGAGAGATGCTTTCGTCGGGGAGACGCGAAGAAGACATCCAAATCATGATCGAGAATGTCGCCGGTGGTATGGCCGACATCGCGGCCGAAGCGGGTGTCGACATGGACGAAGCCGACCTTTTTCTTGGAGAAGACATCGCCAACCGATACCGCGCTCTGTGGGCCGAAGTGAGCTCCGAAGAAGTCATCCAAGAAGACGAAAGCTACAAGATCGAAGAACGAGTCCGAAAGATCAATGCTCTCGGATTTCACGTCGACGAGGTCGATCTGGTCGCCGCGCCAGGCGGATCCAAGGTGAAAGTGAAACTCAAAGTCGGAGGTCGCAGCTACCACAGCGATCGACTCAAAGAAATCGTCGGGATCGACGCCCTCGAGAATCAAGCCAGACAGATACTCTCAGATCTTTACCACTATCAGGCCGTGAACGGCGGAAACACGGCAAGACCGAGAAGCGTCCTCTCAATACAGTGGCGCGCAAATGAGTTCGAGCCCATGATCGAGCTTCTCCGAGCAATGGACGATCTTGCGGATCCAGTCCAAAGCTACTGCGACATCCTGCATCATCGCTATCTCATGTCGGAGGGTGTGGGCCACGATGTGGGGACAGAGACCGCGTTCAAAGACTGGATCAAACGGGGACGCCCCGGGTATCCCCTCGACCATAAGGCCGGAGCTATCGACCCCCAACAGACACTGCCTATCTAGTTTCCCCTACCGCTAGACGCGTTCGATAATCGTGTAGAGAGTGTCCCTTCGAGCAGGGACTCGCCCGGCGGAAGTGATCGCCTCTTCAAACCGAGATGGCGTCATCTCGTATCCGTGAACGCCTCCCGCAGAGCTCGATATCTCCTCCCCCATCAGAGTCCCTCCCAAATCATTGCAGCCGGCATTAAGGAGACGCGAGGCTCCTTCGATCCCCAGTTTCACCCAGGAAGCCTGAACGTTTTTCACAAGACCGTCCAGAGCTATCCGGGGGACTGAATGGGCTAACACCACTTCGTCCCAAGTCGGTCCTGGACGAGATTCACCTCTCAGAAAGATTGGAGCACCCATGTGAACGAATCCGAGTGGAACCACCTCTGAAAAACCCCCGGTCTTTTCTTGGATCCTTCTCAAGACGTCCAAGTGATTTGCCCAGGATTTCGGATCGTCTATGTGCCCGAACATCATCGTGGAAGTGGTCTTGAGACCAATCTGATGAGCAGTGGTGACCACTTCTGCCCATTCGGCGGTCGTAATCTTGTCTGGACAAAGATCCCTTCGAATCCGGTCGTCGAGAATCTCGGCCGCCGTTCCCGGGAGAGTCCCTAATCCTGCATCGGCTAAACGGACAAGAAACTCCCTTACCGACATACCAAGAGTCGATGCACCTTGCCAGACCTCCAACGGACTGAACCCGTGAACATGGATATCGGGTAATTCAGACTTGACCGCTCGAACAAGGTTCAGGTAGAAGTCGCCGTCGAAGGCCGGGTGGATTCCACCCTGGAGCGTCACCTCAGTTGCGCCTCTCTCCCATGCTTCCCTGGCTAGAGCCACCACCTCGGCGCTATCCATCAGGAACCTTCCTCTGGGATCTTTGTCATGCGAACCCCGGGAAAACGCGCAGAAGCCACATCTGAATCGGCAGACATTGGTGTAATTGATGTTCCGATTTATCACGAAAGTCACGGTATCTCCGACCGCGCTCGACCGAAGACGATCGGCGGTCCAGGCAATCGCGTCGACCTGGTCGTCTCTAGCGTCGAAGAGCCGCCGGACTTCGTCCCGATTGGGTCGGGAGCCGCCCAAAGACTTCTCAAGTATCGGAGTAAGGTCCCCCGCACCCGCCAAGTTCTCGGGGGCGCTTCCTTGAATCCAAATCGAGTCTCTCCATTGGGCAGAGAATCTCTTCGGAGGAGCTGGCACCGGTTCCGACCGGCCCGGAGCCCACGAGTAGTCGGGCCGAATCGTCCCGCTGCCGTCAGTCTGAGCGAGCCATGCCGAGAACACTCCGGAGGGGAGCTCTCGACGGGCTGTCTGGTATCTGATCCCTGTGGGGAATACCGACCTCTCGATCAGCCTTATTCCGCCGAGCCTGTTCCGAAGCTCTCCTATTCGTTCCACATCCCAATCTCGGAGAAGAAGGTCTTCTGCCCCGGATTCAACCGCTTCCCAAGCCTGGTCGACATCGTCCACGAAAACCGATATCTTCGAACGCAACCCAGGGATGTCGAGAATTTCGACTGCCTTTTTCACCTGAGAACGCCCTGTCCTGAGATACCTCGCTCCCGAACGGGACAACGCATCGATTAGGGATCTCCGGTCGGCTCCGCATTCCAAAGTGAGTCGCCATCCCGGAATCTTCCGTTCTACGGTCTCGATCGCCTGCTCGGGTCGGATCAGCCATCCAGCAGAACTGCAGTCGAGCTGAGATGAGACCGAAAGAAGGCCTCCGGAATGAATCGCCTCAAGCTCTTCCGATGAGAAAGACACGCCCTCCAGAGAAGTGGTGCCTTCGCACCTTCTGGAGGCAATCTGAACGGGGAAGACTCTCTCGGCCGGACGCATCCTCAAGAACGTCAC
>CAYTVW010000062.1:0-8446 GCA_964441865.1 uncultured Acidimicrobiaceae bacterium | reverse complement strand
CCGCCAGACACCTCCCACGCCGACGCCGAACCGTCTGCAGCTTCGCTCATTGGGAACCGCGAGACGCACAAGTTCACCTTCGCGATCGAGCCTGCTCTCGACCCTCCCGTGCTCTATCTGATTCCCTTCGGCTTTCGAAACGGAGCGCCTTCGCATCATTCTCTGCAATGACCCGGTCGAAACCTCGGGACGCTGTGGTAACGGCCTGATCGTAGAGTCGCAGCAGGTCGGAAAGAATGCGGATCCTGTCCTCGCTTCTGGGATCAACGACGTTCGAGCCTGCCCGAGCTGCGAGGATCACTTCCAAGAGGCGTTCAGGGCTGTTTTCCTCGATCCACGAGGAAGACCGATCCACCACCTGCTTGCGATAGACCTCGTAGTTTTCGGCGACCTTCATGATGGCGTCTGCCAAAGCCAGGGCGTCGCCATCGGCGAAAGTGACACCAACCTCCATCTCATCTACGAGACGGCCGGCCCAAGTGGCTCCCGTGGCCACAACGGGCTTTGCTAGAGCCACAGCATCCGCGAACACTGCCGAAGTCCGGGTGAGGAATGGAACCTCCCGATAGGGCGCAACGATCACGTCGGACATGGCCATTTGCGCTGCGTATTCCTCAGGAGACAGGACACCATCCACGATTTCAACGTCCAATCCATCTAGCTTCGCCAGCGCTTGCTCCGCGCGTAACGAGGATCCCGCCGGTTGTGGGACTCGTCGTAAGACCAATTCGAGACTATCCGCCTCTGGCCGTCCACGAAGGATCTCGACGGCGTCGACAAAGATGTCGTAGCCCTTGTCGTCCTGCGTCTGCGAAGGGCAATAGACCCTCAACTGTCGACGCCGATCGACAGTGGGCGCCGACCCCGAAAGGTCGCTGACGCTAAACATCGGCCACAACGGGTATTCCGCACCGGCCAGGTCCTTCACCATCCGGATTAACTCTTCGGAATCCAAGAAGAATCGCACACCGACTCGGGACCCAACGTCGAACGCTTCTCTCAGCACCGTTGCGAGTAGTCCGCTCCGACCATCGACACGCGCCATCTCCGCGACGACTTGTTCGTGGACCCGCATCAGATTCACACTGAAGGCAATCGGGGACGACTGAAATCTGGTCGCGGCCCGTAACAACGCCGGAATATGCCAAATGTCCGCCGTGTACATGATCACCTGGGTAGGGATCTGATCGTCCTCAGCGATCAGTGTCTCCAACGCCCTTTCGAGTTCCTGCTCGAATACCTCCATGAACACTGCCTTGGACCCACATGAGAGGGCCCAACTCGGATGCGTGAACGTTGGCCGCTCGATCCAAGGGTCGATGCTCTCCCGCGCCCGACTCGCCAGAGAGACGGCACACCCATCATTCCGCTCGGCCACTGATCTCATCACCCGCTCAAACTGCCCGTGATGACCGTATTCGTCGACCCAGTCGGGCGTGATAGAGACCAGGCGAAATGCCTTACCCTCGAAAGAGCCCTCAAGCACCTCGACCGGCTGATCGATGATTCTGCGTTTCAATGCCGGGATAAACGAGGGCACAAGCGAGAACACCCTCTTGCCTAGGCGTTCCGCCGCCAGAGCATAGGCCTCCACGTTTCCAACGTGGCGCTGGTAGTAGTCCTCGTAGCTGAGCACGAAGAATCCCGGATGCACACGCTGAATCACCTCCAGCTTTTCGTGGTACTGCACCTTCTGGCCGTGCTGCCAGAAATAGCTCTCTTCTGGCTTGCGGCCGTCGAAACCGATCAGATACAACTCGTCGGCCAAAGTGGTTGCGAGCGGAAACATCATCATCGTCAGAACGTTGTCGATGGGCTTCACTTTGAACGCGGTCGCCAGATCCAGGTTCGGGTTTGCCGCCACTACCATCGGCACAGGAACTGTTGTGTCCGCGAGTCCGGGGATCAGGCTGTTGAACAGCGGCCCGTACTTGGCGGGAATCAGAATCCGAAGATCGTATCTCGCTGCCGCCGTGACCACTGCCGATCTGAAGCTGGCCGCATACTCGGATATTCCGAAATGGAAAATAGGGTCGGCAAAAGTGAGTACCTTCGTTCCGGTGTGACGCATTAAGTCGTCGTCGAGCACCGCTGTGTTACAGGCAATGGTGATCCCGTCGAATTGAAAATCTCTGTAGGCCTCGATCGAAGGCCCGGTCGCCAAAAGGAAAGCCTTACGGTGATATCCCAGTTCCACCGTCCATGCCTGGAACCTGTCGCGAGCCGCGGCCAGAACCCTGTGCTTTCTCGGAAAGAACCGGTAGGCGACGTCGATGTAGGCACTGCCTTCCATTCGATCCCGGTGCTTGTCGACGTGAAAGAGTTTCCCCGCTACCGCTTCCTCCGACAACCGGTCAGCCCATTCGAGTTCTTCCAGGAGCGATCGATCCCACAACAAGAAGGCGTTGGCCTTCAGGTCCCGCGAAACATCAAAGGACGATTCCGGTATCAGCTCGACAGCGTCCCGGATTCGTCGTTGGCACCACGCCACTTTCTGGTCCATTCCGTCGGGAACCACAAAGTTCTTGTTGAGAGAAACGGCGAATTCGAGAAGATCGTCGGCCACAATGAAACTCACCCGATCGGCCTCCACTGTGTGGAGGTAGAAGGCCGCGCGAGCCAAAAGATCATGAAAATCGTCTTCGCCTCGAATCGGCGGTATGAAAACAAGCCTCATGACTCTCCGCCTCCCACGTGCGCGTGCAGGTCATCCACCGTCTCGTCAAGCATAGACTCCGATCGTCGGCCGGCTCGCCTCTCGACGGAGCGTCCAGCGGGTAACCTGGCTTCATGATCGATTCAATCTCCAGATCACGAATCCTTCGCCTGCTGACATTCGTCGCCACCGCTCTCGCCGGTGGCTCGGCAACATGGGGGCTTCTGGCAAACGGCCCGCAAAGGCCCCAAACGGTAGCGGCGGCCTCGGGCGTTGTCGGTTTAACGGCCGTCGTCCTAATAGCTGCCAAGACTGCGTTTACCGCTCGGATTGCCACCCGAGCGGTGACCATTAGGCAAGCCAATCTCGAAAAGCGGGATGCCGATCGTGAAAAACGGGATATCGAAAAATCTTCGAAGGGCGAAGTCTCCGCGGCTGCCCAACGCGAATTGCTGAACCAATTCAAGGACATCCGTGCCACGCACCGATCTTTGGAGCCCGCCATTCGCTCACTCCAGCAAACTGTCACACGCCTTGCAACCCGGCTCAATCAACTTGAAGCCGCCTTGGAGACCACCGACCGGGTAGCCCGTTGCATGGCAGATTCCAACGGCATCAACCGCGAAATGCTCAGCGAACTGGTCATTGACCTCTCGATCCTGGAGACTTCGATGGCCAACCTGTCGATGCTATCGGAGAAATCCTCTCCTTTTAGCATTCCGATAGCGAGTCATCTTCGGGCTGAGAAGGCGACCATCAACGAAATTGCCGTAATCGCGGAATTGATGACTGTGCAATCGCCGCCCGCTCTGATGATCGATGTAGGTGCCCACTGCGGAGAATCCGCGGCACGATATGTAGCCGAGGGATGGGTGGTCCATGCGTTCGAGCCCGACACGAACAACCGAGCGGCGCTCACCCAACGATTCGGTTCAATCGAAACAGTGACCATCGATCCGCGTGCGGTCTCCAACCACACTGCCAAGAATCAGCCGTTCTTCACCTCGCCAGAGAGCACCGGTATCAGCACCCTCCGCGGCTTCACCGACTCGCATGTTCGGGCCGGCGATGTAGACACGATTACTCTCGCCGACTATTGCAGCCAATCTGGAATCGAACGGATCGATTTTCTCAAGATCGACACCGAAGGATTCGACCTGATGGTGTTGGAGGGTTTCGATTGGTCACGTTTCACTCCCACCTACGTCTTGTGCGAATTCGAAGACCACAAGACCATTCCGCTCGGATACTCGGCAACAGACCTGGCCAACTTCCTGGTGGAGAAGGGGTACCAGGTCTGGGTGAGCGAATGGTTCCCAGTCAGGCGATACGGAATCGAGCACGACTGGCGCTCGATCGCCCCGTATCCGACCCTCATCAAACCGGATTCTTGGGGGAACTTGTTGGCGACCCGGCTTCCGTGGAACGAATACGAAGTGCTCACCGCGGTGAAGAGACACACAGGCCAGCACGGGTAGTTGAAGGCAAGGCGCTGACTAAGCCCGCCAGCTGAAGCCTACACTTGATCATCTTGACCAGAATTGTCTTCTACCCGCCTTTCCAGAATCAGGTCGACCTCAACGACCGATATTTCCGCGCTCTCTGGTACCTCCCAGCGGTACCTTCCGCGAAAGTCGTATTCCACGTCGATGCAGTGTTATCAGTCCCGCCTCAGATACGGCCACTCCACTTCAGCGAGGTCACTGACCCTGCCAATCCAGGCTTCACTACCACCTTCTTGTCTTGTGACGCCGAGTCGGTTAGGGATTCGTTGGCATCAGCCAACATCGTCTTGTTATGGGACTCCGATTACCGAGAGGCGCTGAATCGTGACTTGATCGACGCTGGCGCGACACCGCGTCTATACCGGGTAGACCCCGTGGCAGAGCAGTATGAAGGTTCGTTCTTCCTCAAAGTCTCCTCCGATGAAGGAAGCGCCAACTTGGTAGAGCAATCCAGAGCCCGATACACCGAATTGGTGAAGACGTTCCGAAACCGCAAATTCTACGTCCTCTGCACCGGGCCTTCCCTAGCGACGGTCCATGATCACGACTTCTCCGATGGGATAGTCATCGGATGCAACTCGCTAGTCAACAACACAGCCCTGCTGCAGCGCCTCAATCCCCGAGTCATCGTTGCCACCGACCCCATCTTCCACGCTGGCGTTTCTCGATATGCCGAGAAATTCCGCCTGCGTCTTTATGAAACCATGCGCACCTACGGATCGACATACGCCACCGTATTCCGCGACCTGCCGGTCCATCTCAACTGGACGCCCGATGATCTCGCCAATCGGATAATTGGAGTCCCCATTGATAGAGACCTCACCTCACCCAACATGTCATTGGACCACAACTTCGGTGTTCTCGGAACCGCCAACGTTCTCACCCTGCTGATGCTGCCTTTGGTCGCCCAATATGCCGAGGAGATAGTCCTGGCGGGATGCGATGGCAGGCCCATCGAACAGAACGACTACTTCTGGACTCACGATCCCGCATCGCAGATAACTGATGAAATGGCCAATATCCGGAAGGTCCACCCCGGGTTCTTCACCAAGGTTTCCTTCGATGACTACTACGCCCAGCATTGCCAGACACTTGGCGAGATGATCAGCCTTCTGGAGAAGAACGGCACCAAGGTAACCACCATGACCAGGTCTTTCGTACCAGCTCTGGAGAGTCGGTTCCATGACTGAGACTCCCACCGTTTCGGTGATCATCCCTGTACTCAACGGCGAGGCCACCCTGGCTCAGGCAGTGACTTCGGTTGTGGAGACCACCGAGGCAGAGATTGAGATCCTGATCGTCGACAACGGTTCCACCGACGGCTCGATGCAACTCGCCGAAACCCTGAAGAGCGAGGACGATCGCATCCGAGTCTTTGAGGAACCAAACAGCGGCGTGTCGCATGCCCGCAACCGCGGAATCGAAGAGGCGCGAGGACGCTTCGTCGCCTTCCTCGACGCCGACGATGTCCTCAGCGTGGGATCGCTCGACGGACGGATCGAGTTGCTGGACACCCACCCAGAACTGGGGTTGGCGTACTCTCCCGCCATCTTCGTTGACGAAGCCCTAACACCGCTGGGATGGGAACAGCAGACCAAGAATCGCATCACATTTGAAGACATGTACAGCAACCCATGCAATCCCAGCGCCATCATGGGCCGCAGCGAAGTCATCAAGTCGCAACGTTTCCCCATACAACCGAACGGCGAAGACTGGCTTTACCTGGCCCGACTACTTCGATCAGGGCGGATCTTGGGACGAGCCGAACGCGGCTCAGTGCTGTGGCGCCAGACGGCTTGTTCGGCCTCTCAGAAGAGCATTCTCGATCACGAACGCCACTGCCTTGAGGTGCTGGATCTGCTGTACAGGCGAGACGACGAAGTCTCCGATCAAGTCCCCGAATGGAGCGAAGGACTCAATTATCCGCCGCTTAGCGAGATGAAGTGCCGGCGGATCACTCGGGCGCTTGTTTACACGTTGCTGGCCAACGACCTCGAAGGTGCCAACCTGGCAGTCGGTATGTTGCAGAAGTTGGGCACCTTCCCATCCCATTCCAGTTTGATCAACACGCTGGAATGGGCGGCGGTGAGGACACGTTCCGTGCCACTTTCAGAAGTGCGCCTACAGATCGATCGGTTGGTTGACGAGATCCGGACGACAGGACAACCGATCTCAATCGAGACGAGAGTTCCTGCCCTGGCCCAGAAAGAGCCACATGACCACCTTGGCCCCGACACGGGCGGCCCCTCGGCCTTCAGAACGACTTGTAGGAGGGTTTTACAGGGCCTTCGGTTTTACCTTTCGCCATCAGGCGCCGTTCTGGGAACCTCTTTGTCCGCGCTCACGCTGGCGGAATTCACACCTCCTTCGGTGTCACACGTCGCTCGGGTGCTCGGATTCGCCGGGTTGGCGATCTTCCTGCCGTATCGCTTTGAGCGGGACAAGGCCCGCACTGATCGGCGGGTCCTACGACTCGAGGCACTCACCAAGAAATCACTGAGACGAACGCCCGGCCCAATCACCGGTCGGCCCCGTTTCCTCGAGACAATCATCACCAATCGCGCCTTGGTCAAGCATGCCCTTGCCGAGATCGACCAGCTCAAAGACACGCTGGCCGCCACCGACGACTGATGTCGGCTGGCGACTATTCGGTGCTCAGCCGTACCAGTGCTCGTCCGTCGGAACCGAGACCGGCACCCCTGATGGATGCGGCATTACCGCCGATCAAGAAAGCGATCGCTTCGGCGATCTCATCGGCCTCGTAGGCCTCGATGGCCTTTTCGATGGTGGCAGAGGTGAGGAGTGGATTGGTGGCATGAGTCTGAAGGAAAGCATCTCCGGGCAGAACCGAAGCTAGATGAGCGACGATGTCGTGCATCGGAACAAAATCACCGTGAAGCTCTACCGGACGAATATGAATCCCCACATCAGGGAATCGGGCCGTGACTTCATCCGCGATCTTCTCGCTGTCGGTATCCACAAATACGTGGTCCACCCTTCTGGCGTCCATAAGGGCTTCCAGAACCCATTCGAAGAACGGCCTCCCCGCTATCGGCCGGAGATTCTTCCCCGGGACCCTTTCCGAATTCCCCTTCATCGGCACGACCGCGGTGACTTCCATTTCGGCTTCCGAGCCCTAAACCTTTTTATTCCGGGGTCAATGATCCCTCCGGGACGCGTCTTCAGGCGCGTCCCGATGATGATCAGATCTTCCGAGACGCTGGGATGCACTCCTTCAATGGTGAACGAGAACGTAAGTATCCGATCGGGCGGTATAGGGGATCTGCTCGAAACCTTCGACTGTCACCAGGTACTCCACCAGGTCGACGATGTTCTCTGCGGTTTCGACCCGCGATCGGAGCCTCTTGTCGATCACCACAGCGTCGGCACCCTTGATCTGCTCAAGACTCGGAAAATTCAGTGCTGTCCATCCCGAATCACCGGTATCGTGTTCCAAAATAGCCACCACCGAAATGCCAGAGGTCGCCGCCACGATCGCTGGAGGTTCTACTCCGGATGACACAATCGCCGTCGCGACCGAACCGAAACGGTCTCTCGCCTTCGCCACCGCCGGGTCAAAGCCTGTCCACGATCCACTGATAACCACCAGACTAAACAACAACACCCAAACGCCGAACATCGCGCCCGTAAGGGAGATGTGGCATCTGCGCCCCCAGTCGCCCCCTCGCGTCCACACCCGCTTCATTCGCCCAGACAGGCGTCCTACCAGCTCCAGAAGCATCGCCGACGAAACCGCAGGAATCGCCAGCAGATACTTGGTGTCGGGGTTTCCGATCAAGGTGACCGCAGGCACCAAGACACACAGGCCAACCGTCGCCACAATCGGCCAATAGAGCGAACGCGGCTCACCCTCAGCGTTCCGAACTCGTTTCGGATCCCGCCAGCAAACCAGACCAACGAGTACCCCCAGGGCACCAAACGAGGGGTGCCTCACAACTTCCGCTTCCCTCACCAGCCGAAGCGCCGAATCACCCAGATCCTGCATGTTCCACTTCAAATGACGTACGAAAGCTCCTGGGTTGGTACGTATCGCCTCGAGCAGTGTCTCCGGATGGCCAAAGTCGCGGGGAAAGGCATAAGTGCAGGTGGACGGGTCGGCGATCGAGCCTTCGACATCGTGGACATTCCACTCGTATCCCTGACAGAGGATCACCACACTCTGATCGTTCGACGGAGCAGCGATTGCGAAAAACGCTAATGACACCGCCAGAATCGAGATCGCCGCTATCCCACACCGATCGATCGACCGAGCCCTAACCTTCTC
>CAYTVW010000061.1:0-8477 GCA_964441865.1 uncultured Acidimicrobiaceae bacterium | reverse complement strand
GGTCGTCGTCGGCCTCGTCGTTGTCGTCGTCGGCCTCGTCGTCGTTGGCGGCGGCCTAGTCGTCGTCGTCGGGCGAGTGGTCGTCGTCGTCGGCCTCGTCGTCGTTGTCGTCGGACGAGTGGTCGTCGTTGTCGTCGGACGAGTGGTCGTGGTCGTCGGTTGTGTTCCGCCCGGCTCGATTCCAGCTACTAGAACTCCCGCGTTGTATGTCGGGATGTTGGGTGTGATCTCGTACGAAGCGGTCAAGCCTTCGCGACTCCAGTCGTTCGAGGATCCCAATGGGTCTGCCAAGACGAATCCTGATCGGGCCACAAGGCCAACTGGATGTCCCTCTTGCCGTATATCGGAGCATCGGTCCAGGCGAGTTCCATGTAGTAGATCCCGTTGGCGGCGTCCCAAGCGTGGGGTCCTGTCACCGTCGCCGGATACCCGAAGGATTTCGACTCGTCGTAGTAGATCGCCCAGTTGAGGGCGTCGATGGTCTGCCCGTATTCCATCATCTCGGAGATGTCGAAGTAGTAACGGACAGAGAGCTGGTCCTCGAACCGAGGCGGATCGGTGGCGTAGTTGTTGATCTGCATCGTCACCTGACTCCGCTGATTGCTTTCCTGCTCCAGGCGGGCCGTCGAGTAGATGTTCAACTCGGGCTTTTCGCTAGGGGGAGCCCACTTGATCACGGGCTGATTCTGCCCGTAATAGTGGAAGAGACCCGCAAGCGCCCCAACGAAGCCAGCGTTGTAGTCGATCGCCACTTCGTTGTATACGAAGTCGGTGGTCACGTCCTTATGGAAGTCGGCGTCGTCTGGTCCTCCAGCCAAGGCTCCCCAAAGAGTGTGGCGATGCTCTGGTGGATCAAGCATTGAGTTCGTCGATGAACCGTGAGCTGCCCGATGGTGTGGGTGCTCAACGTGGACTTCTCCGAAACCGACTATGTAGGACTTGTTGTTCGGGTTATCGCCCATGATGTAGTTCATCTGCGACAAGGCCCAATCGGTGAGTCCGATCGACTTCTCGGTGTCGCCCGCATATTTCCGGAATACCAGAGCACAGAGTTGGGCGGCCGTGTTGTATCTAGCCGATCCCCAAGTCGTCACCACACTGAACCCGCCGGGGCTCGTGCTGATGAAGTTGGTGTCTGAAGGGTTGTCGTGAGCGACTTCGCCTCCAGTCCAATACTCCAGATTCCATTGGAAGTAGTACCAGTACTTGTCGTTTTCATCTTGTGGAATGACGCCTTCGGTAGCCGGAGCCAGCTTGGCGAATACACCACCCCAAACGGTGTCCCACGAGTGAACCCAGATGTTCTGCCAAGTGTCCTGAGGACCCGCGATGATCTTCTTGAGATAACCGGTGTAACGCCCGTTGGCATCGGTTCCGATGATGTCGTCGAGGTAGCTCTCGGTCCCAGTGGCGATGTAAAGCCACACCGCCGCCCAGGCCATTTCGTCGTCGTCGTAGCTCGACGGATAGAAACCGTCGCCATTTCCGGTGCCGCGATTCGCTACCGCGAAACGGTATAGGGCTTTGGCTACGTCAAGACACTCGGCCGCATACGACGGATCCGAAGTCTCGGTGTTCAACGACATGATGGTCAGTGCTGCTGAAGCTCCCGCTGCCTGATCCGAGGCGGGCTCTCCGGCAAATGCGAAGGTAGCCGGACGTGGGTATTTCAGAGGATCTTGGAGCTCTGGTGGGCCCCAATAGGTGTGATCGACGCCACCGCGTCCCACCATGTAGTTGAACGCGACCACGTCGCCGGAAGCATTCCTGAAGGTGGAGCGAAGCAAATAGTCGCTGAACCATCTCAGCTCTTCCATCATGTGGTCGTAAGCTCCGGCCTCGACGAAGGCGTCCTTGAATTCATAGAGACCCCATCCCAAGGTCGCCGCCGAATACGACTGGGGAAGCCCAAACTTCACGTGGTCGCCGGCGTCGTGGAATCCTCCAGAGAGATCAACCGTTCCGTCGCCGTCCGGATCGAGGATCGATCGGTTCTGGCTGATGAACGATTCGGGGAGATTCGTCCCTTTCTCGAGGTCGTAGATCAATGGCACTTCGGCATCGGATGGTTCCGAGTCTCCGCGCCATGAGAGCGGTTGCTGTCCCAGACTCCTACTCGGGCCGGATTCTTCGGCGTCGTAGAAATACAGGGACATGTTTAGTGCCTCTGACAGGTTCCCGACCGGTTGTGTGGCGGTAGCTGCCTGAGTGGTTAGCGCCACTGCCGTCAACGATGCTACGAGAACTGGCAGCATGACAGAAGCGATGCGGCGCCGATTTCGGGCGCGCGGATTCGTGGTTATCACGAGTTTCCCTCCTCCTGATAGAGCCCTCCACCCACCTCACCGGGTCCTCACCCTTTCCCTGCAGGCGAACAGGCTCACTTGTTGCAAACGTTGCCAGGACTGAGGGCCTTAGATCAGGGTCGAAAGTCCTTTCTGGGTCGATCCGGTGTGCTAATCGTCCCTGTTCAGGGATGGAGTAGCTTGAAAGCTTCAGCCAGAGGGATGCCGACCGGTCGTCCCATAGTCTCCGCCCATCCGTGGATCGTGTGGCTGAACTCGACGCGATTGTCTTCGGTGTTGTGTGCATCCTGCATCGTGGTTTCCGCCTGGCTGGAATGGCAAAGGAGCGCTTCGATTTTGGCTTCGATCGTCTGAGAGATATCCACCCAATAGTCTGGCTCGTCGGCGGCCCACAGCAGGATGGCGTCGGGTCTGTGTTTCTCCAGTCCATCGACGAGTTGGTGTGGGTAGAAGAGGTGATCGCGAGCGCTCACCACTCCGTCAACCAGAGCCCATCCGGCGGCGCGATGATCGGGATGCATCATGTAGCGTTTCCAGGGGTCCCAGCCCAAAACGACTTCGGGTTGGAGACGGCGGATCCACAGGGTGATTTCTTCTCTGAGTTCTGAGTCGTATTCCAGCTCTCCGTCGACGTGGTCGAGGAACACCAGCTCTCCTTGTATTCCCAAGACTTTCGCGGCATCGGCTTGCTCGCGACGTCGATCAGCGACAAGTTGTTGGGTCGACACATCCGGGTCCCACGTCCCTTTCGACCCATCTGTGAGTATGAGAAGCGAGATCTCACACCCGGCTTCGGCCCACTTGGCCAGTGTTCCTCCAGCCCCAAATTCGGCGTCGTCAGAATGAGCGCAGACTGCCAGAGCCTTCCGGGGTGTCTCCAAAGATGTCGAGTGATCAGTTCTGGCTTCGGAGAACACGTTTGTTTGGGGTGAATCGGACATCAGATCAGGCTATCCGACGATTGGAATTAGCCATGATCCAAGAGGATGATCGATTGCCGCCTCCAAGTCCGATGGATGGTCGATGTCGAGGATGAGACCGATTCGTCTGATGATTTCTGGGTCGGAGGAAGCTAGAGAGTCGATGTGGCGTCGAAAGCTTCCAGGACCGTAGGCGAACTCGAATACTGCTCGGGGGGGCCCGCCGAGGAGGTTGGTTCCACCGTCGAACGAGGGTGCGATGACCCAACGGTTGTTGTTGGTCAACTCGATTGCAGGAGCGAGGTCGTCGGACCGGAGCAAAGGAAGGTCGGCGTGGAGGATCATCCAAGGAAGCCCGCGTTCGTTGGCGATTTCGAGAGCTGAGGCTGAGGCTTCGTTTAGGCTCCCGTGGTCGTCCACCAGGGCGGAGACTCCGCGGTCGTCAGCCCATTCGGCGACTTCTTCGGTGGCAGCAAGGATCAGGACTTCTACCTGGGATTCGAGGGCGACTTCTATGGTGTGGTCCGCTAAGGCTTGAGCCAGTCTGACTCTCGTTGCCGGATTCAGCGTTTCGGCTAGGCGGTCTTTGGCGACTTCGAAGGGTTTGATTGGGATAGCCACCAGGGGCAATCCGGACATCCGCGACTCCGTTGGTTGACGGATTGAGCGTAGTGATCGCTGCCGGGACATTGCCTCAGTATCCCCAGAGTTGTGAGATAGGCGGATATTCGTCCCGGAGCCCACCGAAACGACTAGCGGGGTGGCACCATTTGTTGACTCAATCCGCGTCCGACACTGGATCCAGCAAACGGAGAGCGTCCATCCACGTCCGGACCTCCGCGTTCGTTCGGAGGGAAGCTTTGAATCGTCGGCGTAGCCGGTGTCATTTCGGGGTTTGGCTTATTGTGAGAGATGCGTTGAGTTGAACAAGGTTGTGACATGGTTCGTGCCGGGTGGGTTTCTCTGGTTTTGTTGATGAGCGGGTGTTCCTCGGGGAGTTCCGCGACCGTGTCTCCGGATGCGGTGGCATCTCCGAGTGATGTTCTTGTTGGGAGTTCGGGTCTCACTCAGGAGACGCTCGGTGTGATGCTGCCGATAGTCCAAGAGGATCTTGAGGCTCGTTCGCTTGCTGTGCTAGGGCCCTTGCAGCGCTTGCGCTTCGAAAGGATGGCCGTATGTCTCGAAGAGGCTGGGTTCGTCCAGGCAGCTCAGGTGTACCGTACGACACTCGCTGATCGGGTGACAGCCTGGGGTGGACGTGACGTGGTGCAGTTCTTCGATTTGGACGCGTATCTGGAGGAAAACCTGGATTCGGGACCGCCCGAATTGTTCCCTCAGGAGCCCATCATGTCCTCAATGCTGGCATATCACACTGTGTACGGGATCGATCCGGGGTTGGCGGAGACTGTGATTGAGGTTTTGAGTGATTGTCCGGTTTGGACTGAAGAAGAGGGAGAAGTTCACGAAATGCATAGTGCTTTGGTCGCTGACCTTGCTGTATTCGAGGGCATGTGGTTAAGGCGGCTTGATGAGATTGATGAGCGGGCTGATGTGAAAGCGGTTATTGACGGGATTGTTCCTTGTTTGCACGAGTCGAGTCCGTTGTTTGCCGAAGTCACTGAACCTGGTTTGTTTTTGGTGGATGATCGGGAGCGGCCGGATGAGGAAGTGGCGTTGATGGTGAGGATGGCGATGGAGTGTTATCGCCCGTTGGAGGAGATTCGGCGGCCGTTGCGGGAGGCGTTGCGGGATGAGTATGTTGATGAGCATTACGCCGAGTTGTTGGAATGGCAGGAGCGGATTGTCTCTGTTCGTGAGGCTGTTGAGGCTTTGAACTGAACGCCTGGCTGTTGGGCAAAGAGTGTGTGAGGGGAGAGGAATGGCTGAAGAAGCCGAACAGAATTCTCCTTGGGGGCCTCGTGGACGGGTCAGGGTTCAAGAAACGGTTGACGGGAGTTTGTTAACCACCTAACGTCGAGACGTAATTTGCCTTACGAGAAGGCATCTGGATGAAGGGGACAGTAATGACAGTCCAATCTCTCTCTAGGCGGCTGAGTTCTTGTCTTTTTGCCGTCATCGTTGGTTCCGCACTGACGGTAGTCTCGGCTCCGCTCCCGGCGTCAGCGGCGTGCGTTGATGACTTCAATACAAATCTCGATACAGAGGCCATTCAATTGCACGTTTGGGACCCCGTTACAAGTGTCTATTTCGACCTCGAGGCATGGACCCGTGTAGACCTTCTTGGGAATCCGAAGGGCTGGCACGTTCCGTACGGAGGGACATGTAACGACATAAACGTTCGGAACCTGAATCCTCCGCCGCCATTAGTGGAGCCGAAAGTGTCATCTACCTGGTGGAGCAGCTGCAATTATCGGTGGACTTGGGGGACTCGCCATTGGGTGGTTGCGTTGCCCGGAGGAGTCGAAATTCAGACTCTCACCAGCATTTTTGACGGAGGAACCTATTGTACGTTTTCTAGGAATTCCGCAATGTTGGTACGAATTCGGGCTTGATTGATGAGAAATTGGGTTCTGGCCTTAGTCTTTGTTCTCAACGCATGTTCTGTTAGCCCGGATTCGGTGCTGAACAACGAACAGCGACCTTCAGAGCTAGAAGTGGATTCAGACGAGGGTTCGCGGCCTTTGGAGACTGACACCTTGGCGATAATGCTCCCCGTGCATTTCGATGAATTGTCGGTTCGTTATGAGGCCCTATTAGGCCCACTAAGACGTTTCGAGTATGAGCGTCAAGCCGACTGTCTCGACGAGGGAGGCTTCGCCCAAGCAGCTCAGGTCTACAGGGCACTGGGCGAGATGAGAGTGGGGGAAGTCGGTTGGCATGCTGGCGAGGCGTACGGTGGGGCGATCATGTATCCAAACCTTGACGCCGGTGAGAACGATAGTGGTATCCCTCCTCTTTATCCGCAACAACCGATGATCGCCGACATCCTGGAGCACTGCCCCGAATACGGGATCGATCCATCACAGGGTGATGCTGTCATCGAGGTGCTAGTCGGCTGTCCGGTTTGGACTGAAGAAGACGTAGGGACCCGCGACGAAGTCAGCGAACTCCGGCATGAGATCGACGCTTATCTGGCGGCGTGGACGAAGCTTGTCTCGGAGATTGATGAGCGGGCTGATGTGAAAGCGGTTATTGACGGGATTGTTCCTTGTTTGCACGAGTCGAGTCCGTTGTTTGCCGAAGTCACTGAACCTGGTTTGTTTTTGGTGGATGATCGGGAGCGGCCGGATGAGGAAGTGGCGTTGATGGTGAGGATGGCGATGGAGTGTTATCGCCCGTTGGAGGAGATTCGGCGGCCGTTGCGGGAGGCGTTGCGGGATGAGTATGTTGATGAGCATTACGCCGAGTTGTTGGAATGGCAGGAGCGGATTGTCTCTGTTCGTGAGGCTGTTGAGGCTTTGAACTGAACGCCTGGCTGTTGGGCAAAGAGTGTGTGAGGGGAGAGGAATGGCTGAAGAAGCCGAACAGAATTCTCCTTGGGGGCCTCGTGGACGGGTCAGGGTTCAAGAAACGGTTGACGGGAGTTTGTTAACCACCTAACGTCGAGACGTAATTTGCCTTACGAGAAGGCATCTGGATGAAGGGGACAGTAATGACAGTCCAATCTCTCTCTAGGCGGCTGAGTTCTTGTCTTTTTGCCGTCATCGTTGGTTCTGCACTGACGGTAGTCTCGGCTCCGCTCCCGGCGTCAGCGGCGTGCGGCCAAGAGATATTCCCGAATCTGAATACAGGAGGCCTGATCATTCAGGTGTTCAATCTGAACACCGGCAAATGGTTGAATTTGACCGGTTTCTCGGTTCCGCATCCCAACGCACCTACGTTCCCAGAAGTGTGGGACGTTGCGCTGGGTGGTACGTGCAGCGACATCAACGTTCGGAACCTGAATCCTCCGCCACCATTAGTGGAACCAAGAGTGTCTTCGTTTTACTTCAGTGATTTGTATGGGCGCTGGACTTGGGGGAGGAAGGAATGGGTGGTTGCTTTTCCCATGGGAGCCGAGATCCAGACGATCACCGGCATAGCGAACGGGACTACTTACGGTGTCTTCTCCAGGAACGGAGCGATGTGGGCGCGGGTGAGGACGTGAATCGAATCGGCGTGATCTGCCTAGCTGTTCTAGCGGGTGGGTGTTCGTCGGGGAGTTCCGCGACCGTGTCTCCGGATGCGGTGGCATCTCCGAGTGATGTTCTTGTTGGGAGTTCGGGTCTCACTCAGGAGACGCTCGGTGTGATGCTGCCGATAGTCCAAGAGGATCTTGAGGCTCGTTCGCTTGCTGTGCTAGGGCCCTTGCAGCGCTTGCGCTTCGAAAGGATGGCCGTATGTCTCGAAGAGGCTGGGTTCGTCCAGGCAGCTCAGGTGTACCGTACGACACTCGCTGATCGGGTGACAGCCTGGGGTGGACGTGACGTGGTGCAGTTCTTCGATTTGGACGCGTATCTGGAGGAAAACCTGGATTCGGGACCGCCCGAATTGTTCCCTCAGGAGCCCATCATGTCCTCAATGCTGGCATATCACACTGTGTACGGGATCGATCCGGGGTTGGCGGAGACTGTGATTGAGGTTTTGAGTGATTGTCCGGTTTGGACTGAAGAAGAGGGAGAAGTTCACGAAATGCATAGTGCTTTGGTCGCTGACCTTGCTGTATTCGAGGGCATGTGGTTAAGGCGGCTTGATGAGATTGATGAGCGGGCTGATGTGAAAGCGGTTATTGACGGGATTGTTCCTTGTTTGCACGAGTCGAGTCCGTTGTTTGCCGAAGTCACTGAACCTGGTTTGTTTTTGGTGGATGATCGGGAGCGGCCGGATGAGGAAGTGGCGTTGATGGTGAGGATGGCGATGGAGTGTTATCGCCCGTTGGAGGAGATTCGGCGGCCGTTGCGGGAGGCGTTGCGGGATGAGTATGTTGATGAGCATTACGCCGAGTTGTTGGAATGGCAGGAGCGGATTGTCTCTGTTCGTGAGGCTGTTGAGGCTTTGAACTGAACGCCTGGCTGTTGGGCAAAGAGTGTGTGAGGGGAGAGGAATGGCTGAAGAAGCCGAACAGAATTCTCCTTGGGGGCCTCGTGGACGGGTCAGGGTTCAAGAAACGGTTGACGGGAGTTTGTTAACCACCTAACGTCGAGACGTAATTTGCCTTACGAGAAGGCATCTGGATGAAGGGGACAGTAATGACAGTCCAATCTCTCTCTAGGCGGCTGAGTTCTTGTCTTTTTGCCGTCATCGTTGGTTC
>CAYTVW010000060.1:0-8481 GCA_964441865.1 uncultured Acidimicrobiaceae bacterium | reverse complement strand
GAGGACTAGTCTTATCGTGTAGGTGTCGTATGGCCCCATAGTGGGAGGTGAGGTCGCCTCGCCTTTTGAGAACATATGACTAAACCGAGCGCCCGGAGATGCCGAAGACTCGAAGAGCCGGGAACTCATCGTGGAGGTTCTAGGGAATGACCAACCTGTTCAGACAGGCTCGTCCCGACCAAGAGGCGGGTCGAGATGGCTAAGCCGCGTATTGTGATCGTAGACGACGCACCGCTTTTCCAGGCGGGGCTCGCCGCCGCCTTCAAAGAAGAGGGATTCGAGGTTGTTGCTCAATGCACCGACGCCTTGACCGCAGTGAGTCAAGCGAGAGAAAACCAACCGGATCTTGTCCTTTTGGATGTCCTTATGCCCGGGATTTCGGGGCTGGATGTAGTCGACAAGATCATCGACTCGTCCCCATCCACCAAAGTGATTCTCCTTACTTCGTCCGAATCTGAGGAAGACCTCTTAAAGGGAATCAAGGCTGGAGCGAGGGGCTATGTGGTCAAGTCAACGCCGATGCCACAACTAGTGGAGTCGGTGAAAAACGTTTTGGGCGGGGGAGCGGTGGTCTCGCCTGCAATGGGCGGGAAACTGTTCGACACGGTCGCCCACTTGCTCCGTCATAGGGATTTCAACGCCAGTCGGCGCCCGGCCCTGACTGGACGCGAACTCGAAGTGCTTCAGTCGATCGCAGAGGGGATGACCTCGCGGGAGATTGGAGACCAGCTTTTCATCTCCGAAAACACGGTGAAGAACCACGTCCGCAACATCCTCGACAAGCTTGGCCTCCGTTCCCGTAACGAGGCCGTCATGTACGCACTTAGGGAAGAATTGATCTCGATCGACTCCTGAAAACGGGGCCCTGACGGTCAACAATCCCAGACGACCTAAGCTAAGTGTCCCATGGCACTTTTCACCAAGATTCTTCGCGCTGGCGAGGGGAAGACCCTCGCCGAACTCCGAGCTCTGGCAGATCGTGTCAACGATGTGGAACCGGAGTTCTCCAAACTGACGGATGATCAGCTTCGATCAAAGACTGCCGAGTTCCGTGATCGGATCGCCAATGGCGCATCCGTCGATGATTTAGAGGTCGAAGCCTACGCAACTGTTCGGGAAGCCGCGCAACGGGTGTTGGGGCAGCGTCACTTCGATGTTCAAATTATGGGTGGGGGTGCCCTCCATCGGGGAATGGTGGCCGAGATGAAGACGGGTGAAGGGAAGACCCTTGTCTCAACTCTCCCCGTCTACTTGAACGGCCTGACCAGTCGAGGGCTCCATGTGGTGACAGTCAACGACTACTTGGCATCCCGCGACGCAGACTGGATGGGGAAGATTCACAGATTCTTGGGGATCACCGTGGGCTTGCTTCAAAACGGGATGCCTCCCGCCGAGCGAGTTCCTGCCTATAGGTGTGATGTCACCTATGGAACCAACAACGAATTCGGGTTCGACTATCTCCGAGACAACATGGCGATGTCTCCTTCCCAGATGGTCCAGCGAGGACACGTCTACGGAATCGTCGACGAAGTCGACTCGATCCTCATAGACGAGGCGAGGACTCCGCTCATTATTTCGGGCCGACTGTCTGACTCGGCGAAGTGGTATCGGGATTTCGCTCGAATCGCAGAACGTCTCCGTGAGGAAGAACATTACGAGATCGACGAAGCCAAGAACCAGGTGATGGTCACTGAAGAAGGTGTGTCCGCGGTCGAGAAGATTGTTGGTGTTGAAAACCTTTATGACCATGCGGCAGTGGATCTGGTTCACCACCTTGAGTCGGCCCTCAAAGCAAAGACTCTCTACGCCCGTGATGTCGATTATCTGGTCGACAACGGCGAAGTGAAGATCGTCGACGAGTTCACCGGGCGAGTCCTGGAAGGACGCCGCTACTCCGAAGGCCTGCATCAGGCGATTGAAGCGAAAGAGGGTGTGTCGGTTCGGGAAGAGCAGCAGACCCTGGCGACTATCACGCTGCAGAACTACTTTCGCCAATACGAGAAGCTGGCCGGTATGACCGGCACCGCCGAGACGGAAGCTCCCGAACTCGCCTCCATCTACAAACTGAACGTGGTTGTGATCCCGACCAATGTCCCGGTAGCCCGGGAAGACAAGGGCGATTTCATCTACAAGACCGAAGAAGCCAAGTACGACGCGGTCGTCGAGGATGTAGCGGAACGCCAGTCCCGCGGTCAGCCAGTTCTTCTGGGGACTATTTCTATCGAAAAGTCTGAGCGCGTGAGCCGTCTCCTCTCGAAGCGGGGGATTCGTCACGAAGTCCTCAATGCCAAACACCACGCGAGAGAAGCCGAGATCATTGCCCAGGCGGGCCGACCAGGCGCGGTGACTGTCGCTACCAACATGGCGGGTCGTGGTGTCGACATCATGCTTGGTGGAAACCCGGAAGGGTTAGCCAAAGGTGATTTGAAGCGAGAGGGAATCGAACCGGGGTCACCTGAATACGATGAGCGGCTCAAAGAGCTCACAGACAATTATCTTGCGGAGCTTCAGCCGGCACGACGGCAAGTGGTTGAAGCCGGGGGACTCTATGTGATCGGGACGGAACGCCATGATTCCCGACGCATCGACAACCAGTTGCGCGGCCGGTCCGGTCGCCAGGGGGATCCGGGAGGGTCGAGGTTCTACCTTTCGTTGAGGGATGATCTGATGCGTCGGTTCCAGACCGATCGCGTGGCAGCGATCATGAACCGACTCTCAATTCCCGATGATGTTCCGATCGAACACTCAATGGTGAGCAAAGCTGTTGAACGGGCCCAGCGTCAGGTCGAATCCCAGAACTTCGAGATTCGCAAGAACGTCCTCAAATACGACGAGGTGATGAACGTTCAGCGCCAGTTGATCTACAAATGGCGTCAGGGGATCCTCGAAAACACTGGTGTTGACCAGCTGATCGACGACTGGATCGAGGACGCGGTGGAAATCGCTGTTCAGGACGCATGTCCGCCTGAGAGTTCGCCCAAAGACTGGGATTCGGATGGCATCAGAACGGCGATCGGGCTGCTCTATCCGACCGAGCTGACGAGTTTTGACGCCTCTGGGGCAAGCGAACTCACCGATCTGGTTGTCGAAGACGCGAGGCGGTTCTTCGAAAAGAAGAAGGAGACCATCGGTGTGGAGCCGATGTCCCAGGTTCAACGGCAGGTGATGCTCACCGTCATCGACAATAAGTGGAGAGAGCATCTCGCAGACATGGACTACTTGAGAGCCGGTATTGGTTTGCGGGCGATGGGGCAACGGGATCCTCTCACTGAATACCAGCGGGAGGCATACGACATGTTCTCCGACATGATCGCCTCGATCAAATACGACGCGATCCGTTATCTGTTCCGAGTGGAAGTGGTTCGCCAAGACGCTCCTCGCCCCCGGACTCAAGCTCCGGCCCGAAGACCTCTCCCGGTCGGGGCGGGGGGAGCAGCGGGTTCGACGGAGAAGGTTGGTAGGAACGACCCGTGTCCGTGTGGGAGCGGGAAGAAGTACAAGCGTTGCCACGGGGCGTAGCGTCGGAGTGGACTGATGGCCAGTGATTTCCCAGATCCGCGAGGGACTATCCGCAGTCTTCGAGAACGGCTTGAACAGGCGCGCGGGTTTCTGGATCTTGAAAGCAAAGAGACAGAGATGGCCGAACTCCGCGACCAGGCGGCTGAACCGGGATTGTGGAATGACCCCAACCGGGCGAGATCTGTCACCCAGAAGCTCGACCGTTGTGTCCGTCTGTTCGAGTTAGTGGGGTCGCTGGGGACTTCACTCGACGACGCCGAAGTTCTTGTCGATTTTGGAGACGAAGACTCGGTTTCAGAAGCGAGTTCCCTCATCAAAGATGTGGCGGCGCAGCTCGACCGCCTGGAACTAGAGTCTCTGTATTTCGGCGAATACGACGATTCGAACGCGATCGTCACCATCTATGCCGGAGCCGGCGGAGTTGAAGCCGCTGACTGGGCCGAGATGCTCTACCGGATGTACGAGAGATTCCTCGATTCGAAAGGGTTCGAACTCACCCAAGACGACATCACCTACGGTGAAGAAGCTGGGATCAAATCGGTGACCATGACCGTTGTGGGAGATCGTGCCTACGGGACGCTCGAATCCGAGAGGGGGACTCATCGGCTAGTCAGGATCAGTCCGTTCGACGCCAACGCCAGGAGGCACACTTCTTTCGCTGGGGTCGACGTGGTCCCCGATCTTGGGGAAGAAGCCGACGTCGAAGTGAAAGACGACGACATACGGATAGACACCTTCCGGAGTCAGGGAGCTGGTGGACAGCACGTCAATAAGACCGATTCGGCGGTCCGTATCACTCATTTCCCCTCGGGGATTGTCGTCTCTGTTCAGAACGAAAGGTCCCAACTCCAGAACCGAAATCGGGCTATGGCCATTCTCAAGGCGAAACTCGCCCATCGTGCCAGGGAAGCTCAGATGGCTCAATACCAGGAGATTCGTGGCGAGAACGAGGAGGCGGCTTGGGGCCGACAGATACGGAGTTATGTGCTCCAGCCTTACCAAATGGTTAAGGATCTACGAACTGACCTGGAGATTGGCAATGTCACCGGGGTCTTGGACGGCGATCTTGAGGCTCTTATTGAGAGCTACCTTCGGTGGCGGCGGGGACGTTATGAAGAAGCAATGGCTGGTGGATAAAAGGCTGGAGTGAACTGGGCTGTTAGCCTTATGAAACCCACATGAAGTTGTCCGGGATTCGACCGCGGGCACGTTTGGAGGAGACTCTTGATCAGATTGCAGGACGTCACGAAAGTGTATGAGGGGGGAACGGTTGCCGTTCGTGACGTGAATCTCGATATTCAGCGTGGCGAGTTTGTTTTCCTTGTCGGAGCCTCCGGCTCAGGGAAGTCGACTCTGATCCGTCTGATGCTCCGTCAGGAGCCAGTTACCCGCGGAACCGTGTGGGTAGCAGGGAAAGACGTGACTTCTCTTCCCAACTGGAAAGTCCCGTATTTGAGGCGTTCCCTGGGAACCGTGTTCCAAGATTTCAAGCTTCTGCCCAACAAGACCGTGTCGGAGAACGTGGCTTTCGCTCTCGAAGTCCTCGGGAGGCCCCGGTCGGTCATCAAACCTCAGGTGGCTCAGGTTCTCGATCTGGTCGGGCTGGGCGACAAGGGTGATCGGTATCCACGCCAGCTTTCTGGTGGTGAGCAGCAGCGGGTCTCGATCGCGCGAGCTTTCGTGAATCGTCCACCCATTCTCCTGGCCGACGAGCCCACTGGGAACCTAGACCCGGCCACTTCGGTTGGGATCATGAAGCTCCTCGACAGGATCAACCGGACCGGTACGACAATTGTGATGGCCACCCACGATCACGCCATCGTTGACGCGATGCAGCGTCGCGTGGTTGCACTGGAAAACGGAAAAGTGGTTCGGGACCAGGCTTCTGGCCGTTATGAAGCAGTGTTCCGTGGCGCTGCGAAAGCAGTTCCTCCGATCGAAGATCCGATGCTGGCGGGGAATGTGGTGGGAGAGCCGTCCAAGACTGTCGAATCCCCGGCGGTTGCGGGAACCGGAGGAAACGGTTCGGCAAACCTTAATAAGGCGGAGACAGTCCCGATCCCTGCAACAGGGGGGAAAGGGACCGAGACTCCGCCGCAGGAACCGAAGAAGGTGAAATCTCCTAAGCATTCTGCCGGGGATAGCACTCCGGATTCTTCGATTCATTCCAAGACCGTCAAGAGGGTCGACCCCGCACCTGTTCCCGAGTCGAAAACTGAGGAGCAGTCATGAACCGGAGCTCTTTCCTGTTCCGCGAGGCATTCATCAATCTTGCTCGGAACTTGCTGGTGGTCGTGGGGGCGGTTGTCGCCGTGTTCTTCTCGCTGGCTTTGGCGTTTGGGGCTTTGGGTGTCAACGAGATCCTCGCAAACAACACGCGGGAGTGGCAGGAGGGGACTCATGTGGTCGCTTTCTTCAGGAACACCGAGGATGGCGGTCCTGAAGCCACCGAGCACGCCCGTATCCAGGCGGGAGTCGAGACCTGGGCTCAGGTCAAGAGCGTCGTCTACATGGACAAGGCGGCGGCTTATGTGGAGGCCCAAGAACTCTTCGCCCACAACCCCGCAATTCTTGAGGATTTCGACGCCTCCAAACTCCCCGCCTCTCTCCGTATCGAACTCTACGAGATAGCCGACTGGAGTGAGGTTCGGACTCTTCTTCAAGCCGATCCGAGCTTCTCGAAAGTGATCAGCCCTGGTGAACAATTCGATCAGCTGGCCGGATTCTTCAAAGTCGTTAACGCCTTCGGAATTGGCTTGGCGTTGACGTTGGGTTCCTCTGCGGTAATCCTGATAGCGACCACTATCCGAATGGCGATCTATGCTCGTCGTGACGAGGTTTCGATTATGAAGCTTGTTGGTGCATCTAACTGGTTCATCCGAGTTCCGTTCGTACTCGAAGGCGTTATCGAAGGGGTTCTGGGGGCCGGAATGGCCGTCTTGGTGGTTTGGATTGCCTCCCGATCTCTGATCGATCTTCGTGAGAGGATCCAGTGGCTGGATCTCACGATCCCCAATTCGTTCTTTGTGCAATGGGGAATGATTTTCATTGTGTTTGGTGCGGTGGCGGGAGCGCTGGGTTCGATGGTCGGTCTCTCTAGGTACCTGCGGGAAGCCGGGACGAAGGCGGTGTGATGAAGCGTCTATTGGGTCTCGTGCTTGTGTCGGTGATCGTTGGCTCTATGCCAGCGGGCGCCGAGGACCCACTGGACAAACTAGACGAGATCCGCCAAGAAATCGGGTCCCTCAAAAGTCAGATCGATCGGTCGAAAACAGAGTCGCGGGCGGTCGCCGAGGCTCTGGAAGAGGCCGAGGAGAAAATGAACCTGGCGACCGAGGCGGTCGAAGAACTCCAGGAAAAAGTGGAATCCAAACAGGCCGAAATCGATTCTGCACAATTGCAGGTCACTGAGCTCCGCGGCCAGCTTTTCGATCTAGAAAACGAATTGGCGCTGACGCGCTCGCGTTTGGCAGCCTCGAAGAAGAGACTGGACGAGCAAATCATTGAGATGTACATGTCGGCTTCGGCGATGCCAATAGAGATGGTGTTCGAGACGGAGACTGCGGCGCAGTTCACTTTGGGTATGGCCTACCAGAACGAAATTACTGAAGACCGGGGTGAGGTTGTTTCCGACGTCGAAGCTCTCAAGGGGGAAGAGCAGCGGCAGGCCGAGAAGGTGAGGGAAAGGTCGCAGGAAATCCTCGCTCAGATTGCTGTTCTCGAGGAACAGAGGGGCGACCTCGAAGGGGATCTGTTGGAACTCGAGGATCTGAGGGTGATCGCCGAAGAGGAGGTCGCCAAAGTCGAGGAGATGCTGAAGCAGATCAATCGTGATATTCGGGTGTGGGAGAACGACATCCGGAATCTTGAGGTTGATGCTCAGCGGATCAAAGCGGCGATTGCGGCTGCTGCCAGGTCTGGCGGTGAGGCGCCCAGCGTCTTGTATCGGCCGGTCCCCGGTGTGGTGACTTCGCCTTTCGGATACCGCATTCATCCGATTTTTGGGACAAAGAAAATGCACACGGGGGTCGACTTCGATGGCGACCTGGGCGATCCAATCAAGGCGGCCGCCGACGGCGTGGTGATTGTTGCTCAATGGTATGGGGGGTACGGCTACACGGTGGTGATCGACCACGGCGGCGGAATGACGACGCTGTATGCCCACCAGCCCGGTCTGAAGGTGAGTGTTGGTCGGGAGGTCTCGATGGGGCAGGTCATTGGCTCGATCGGGAGCACAGGGTATTCGACGGGGCCTCACCTCCATTTTGAGGTCCGCATCGACGGTACACCCGTCAACCCAATGAATTACCTCGGGGGTTGATATGGCCGACACCGTGAAGGTTGTCGCCTCTAACCGACGGGCGCGTCACGACTATGAGATCCTCGATGTGTTCGAGGCAGGAGTGGTCCTGGTCGGATCAGAGGTGAAGAGTCTTCGTGATGGGAAGGCGAGCATCAAAGACTCCTTCGCATCGGTTGAACGCGGCGAGATGTGGCTATATGGCATGTACATCGGGCCGCACGCGTTCAGTCGGGAAGGCGGCCATGATTTGGAGCGGACCAGGAAGCTGTTGTTGAGGCGGCGCCAAATCGACCAGCTTGCTCAGAAGACTGCCGAGAAGGGGTTGGCGCTGATTCCTTTGCGTCTCTACTTCAAGAACGGCTTAGTGAAAGTCGAACTGGGTTTGGGGCGGGGCCGTCGGACGGTGGATAAGCGACAAGCTATTAGGGACCGGGAAGAGAAGCGTGACATGGAACGGTCGTTCCGTCGGCGGACCTGAAGCCGACGGAACGACCGGGTTCTCAAGTGGAGTATTGGGTCGTAAGAGGGGAGGGGCCTTCTGGCCCCTCCCCGAATACTTCACGGTTGTGGGCTAGTTCTCCTTGTGTGACAGACCGAACGCCTTTCCCGGATTCTCGGGGCGTCCTTTTCTGTCCTGCTTGGCGTCAGGGTTCCCGTCT
>CAYTVW010000059.1:0-8496 GCA_964441865.1 uncultured Acidimicrobiaceae bacterium | reverse complement strand
ATCTCCACGCCGGGCATCAGGCGGGACTTGCCTTCGGTTTCGGTGCCGACGAAGCAGACAGTGCGGTGCTGGCGGCGTGTGGGTGATCAAGAGCATCTAATCTCCCCGCCATGTTTAAGCGAACACTTGTTGTGATGGCCGCGGCGGCGGTTCTTGTCGGATGCAGCAACACACCGGGGATCCGCCTCGGAACGGTGAGGGAAGTCTCTTCGCGCATATCCCAAGCTCCGGAGGGTCTGGTGATTGTGGACGTCCGGACTCCAGTTGACTTCGTCGAGGTCAGGATAGAGGGCGCAGTCTTGATCGACGCGACCGCTCAGGATCTGGAGGAACGTCTCGGATCTCTCGACCGGGATGTCCCCTATGTGCTCTACTGCTGGACTGGACTGAAATCGGCCGATGTCTCGGATCTGATGGGGGAACTGGGATTCAAGGACGTCCTTGAACTCGAGGGAGGCCTTGACGCCTGGATAGCTGCAAGGAAACCGGTAGTCACTGGTTGAGATTCACTCCCAGATCGATCAACAAATCACGGACCAGGCGTTCAATCTCATCGCGGATGGGACGGATTCCCTGCACCGATTCTCCGGCCGGATCGTCGAGCGTCCATTCGAGGTATCGCTTCCCGGGGATGTAGGGGCACGTATCGCCGCACCCCATAGTCACTACGACGTCTACTGCTTCGATCTGTTCCATGGTCCAGGCTTGAGGGACCATTGAAGAGATATCGATCCCCATTTCTGACATAGCCTCGACCGCTGCTGAGTTCACTTGATTGGCCGGTTCTGAACCTCCTGAAAACACCCGGACACCTTCCCCGCCAAGGTGTTTGGCGAAACCGGCCGCCATTTGGCTTCTCCCCGCGTTGTGAACGCATAGGAAAAGGATTCCGGGGGTCTTGAGCATCGGTTCTCCTGAATCATTCCGATAACAACGGTCTACCTTCTCATTCAAGTCAACCTCAGTGAACAGTCGGATAATTCCCAGAGACACGGCAGTGAATCTCAGGTTTCCGAGAGGGTCTCGTCTCAACCAAGTTGGATGACGCAGTAATTGGTACTCTGGGTGCCCCCAAGCGGAAACTATGAGCCAGATACCCACCTCCGATCGCTTTGAAGTAACAGTCCTCGCCTCCGAAATCGCCGACCTCAAAGAGAGCGCTCCCATCTCCGCCGCCGGGCGCGTGATGCTGTGGCGTCGGATGGGCGGGATCGTCTTCGGTCACATCCAGGATCGTTCTGGGAGGGTTCAGGTCGCTTTCCGAAAAGACGCTTTGGGTGAAGAGACCTTCAAGGCTTGGGCGGGTGGTGTGAAGATGGGCGACTTTGTCGGTGTCGTCGGAGAACGCTGGACCACTCAGAAGGGTGAACCGACGATCTTGGTTTCTGAACTCACGATGCTCACCAAGACAGTCGCCAATCTCCCCGACAAGTGGGTCGGAATCGTTGACACTGAAACCCGATACCGGAAGCGGTTCCTGGATCTGCTCACCAACGAGGAAGCCCGCCAGAGGGTGATGGTCCGATCGAAAGTGATCTCTTCTCTACGGAGACAGCTTGATGAAGCCGGGTTCCTGGAGGTGGAGACTCCGATACTCCAGGGCGCAGCGTCGGGGGCGGCTGCCCGACCGTTTGTTACTCACCACCATGCCCTCGGACAGGACCTATATCTCCGTATCGCTCCTGAGACTTGGCTGAAAAGAGCGGTAGCTGGTTCGTTCGACCGGGTGTATGAGATCGGGAAGTGTTTCCGGAACGAGGGGATCGATCCTTCGCACCTCCAAGAGTTCACGATGCTCGAGTATTACGCCGCCTACTGGAACTACCGGGATTCCATGGAGTTCATTCAGAGGGTGGTCCGGGAGATTCTCGTCGAGGTAAACGGGTCCACGACGGTGACTCGTGATGGGGTGGACTTAGATTTCGGTCGGGAGTGGCCGGAAGTCGACTATTGCAGGGCAGTCTTGGATGCCACAGGGATCGACTTGACCGAGGTTTCCGACCTTGAGAGCCTCAAAGGCAAGATCAAGGCGAAACGGCCTGATGTGGATATCGCGGGAGCGAAGTCGTATGCGGGGTTGGTGGATCTTCTCTACAAGAGGGCGGTCCGGCCGAGCCTGATACAACCGGTGTTTCTGATTCACCATCCGACTGAGCTGGTTCCTTTGGCCCGGAGGTCTGACGAAGACCCGAGACGACTCGACATGTTCCAGGTGGTTGCCGGCGGATGGGAGCAGGTGAAGGCCTATTCGGAGTTGGTTGATCCTGTGGATCAGCGTTCTCGGCTGTTAGAACAGGTTGCTCTCAGGGAGGCCGGCGACGAGGAGACAATGATGATGGAAGAGGATTTCATCGAGGCGATGGAATATGGGATGCCTCCCATGTCGGGCTTGGGGTTGGGGATCGATCGTTTGGTCGCTTTCATCACCGACGCTCCGTCACTGCGCGAAACGGTTCTTTTCCCGACTCTCCGCACTGGGTTTCCCGGGGCCTCCGGGACATCTAACGACGAGGGGTAGACCTTTCGATTCGCCGGGCGGAACACGTGTGGACACGTCCAGGCCCCGTGAAAAAGTGGGCGTGTTTGGGTGCATGGCCCTAACCATGGCTGTAAAGTCCTATACCGAAGGGGGGCTCCCAAGAAGGGGGGCTCCCAAGAAGGGGGGCTCCCAAGAAGGGAGTCAATGTGACGTTCAGGCAGTTTCTGACTGGTCTATTTGCCGGGTGTCTTCTGCTCTCGGCATCCGGTATTGGTTTGGCCAGTCCGGATTCGGGGTATCCATTTAGGGGGCAGTTTCGAGAAGTCGAGGAAATGTCCGACTCGGACATTCGGGAGTATGCCGAATTCACTAGCAGGATGCTGGAAACGGCAGATGAGATTGAACGAAATCATCGATCGCAGCGTTGGTATGGAGGCTTGTGGTTTGATGAGAACGAAGACGGTGAACCGTCGCTGTTTGTCGGGGTGGTCGGTGGGATGCTTGAGCAGGCCCAGTATTCTTTGGGAGCTGAAGACACATCCCGTGTGCGGCTTGTAACCGTAGAGAATTCGCTAAAGGTTCTTCAGGATGAGATGGAACGACTCCTCAGGCTTCGCGATCAGGTAATAGGGCCGGAGCGGTATGCCCTTGGGACTGATCTGATGGCCAATCGGGTGGTGCTGGAGCCTGCCAAGGTAGAGCTGTCCGAGACTGAGTTGAGCATCCTCAATGTCGACCCTCAGTTGGTGATTATCGACGAGCCTGGGAATTTGATGGATTTTGTCACTCTTCGTGGAGGACAAGCCATGGTGATGGGGGCTTCAGGTTGCACCGCGGGGTTCGCCGTGAAGAAACTCACTACCTACGCGACACTAACAGCCGGACACTGTCCGAATTCCACTGTCTATCAATACAGCGGTGGGTGGGTCCCCGTCAACAACGCGCAGTACGCCAAGACTTCGGGCAACGCTGATAGACAAATACACACGTTTCGTTCGGGATCAGTTCCTTCTTCGACTCTGAGCAACGGCGTCAAGATTGTTGGGACCCAAGTGCCTTATATTGGGATGATGGTCTGTCACGTCGGGGTTACGACCGGTCCATCGTGTGGCAAGGTGCATAGGACGGACTACGCGCCTGCGGGCTACACCAGCGACTTCATACTCACGTGGATGATCGCGGGACCTGGAGATAGTGGTGCACCGGTGTACAACTTCAACAATAACAAGGCAGTAGGCATCCTAAAGGGCGGTGATACGCCTGGTGATTGGGGCTGGGTGGTTCACACGAAGATCGGCTGGGCCTTGCTTAACACCGGATACTCATTGTATTTGCAGTGAGAGTCGTCGTTTGTGGGGATTCCGGGATGTGTCCCGGTAGGATGCTGCTGTGAGAAGCGACCTCGCCAAACCGGATATCGGGTACCAGGTGTGTGCGGTGAATCTGCTGGCTCTGGTTGGCTGCGGAGAGCGAGGAGAGGTTGATGTGTCCAGCACCCATAACGAGAGCTTCCGTGGGTCGTCTCCGACGGCCGTGAACGAGTATTACGGCCAGTTCGTAAGTCGATCTAGCTCCTATGCTGCTGAGATCGAGCGTTATGGTGAAGGCTCGGAGTGGTTCGGGGGCGTCTGGTTTGCTGAAGACGAATTCGGCATGCCAACTCTTTTCGTTGGAGTTGTGGGAGGAAGGGAGACGCTCGACCCCGATTCTCAGAAATTCCTTAACGACATTGGGGCTCGCGTTACAGTCGTGGAGAACTCGTTGCAGGATCTACACGATGAACTGGATCGACTCCTCAGGCTTCGCGATCAGGTAATCGGGCCGGAGAGGTATTCCCTTGGGACTGATGTGATGGCAAATCGGGTAGTTCTTCACCCTCAAAAGGTGGAGCTGTCCGAGACTGAGTTGAGCATCCTCAATGTGGATACTCAGTTGGTGATTATCGAAGAGCCTACGAATTTCATGGATTACGGAGCCTCTCTGGGAGACGGGTAACGGCGTTGGGGTGGGCGATCACTTTGACGGGTCGACCAAGAGAGGTAGTACTACCGTTAACCCACCGCTCGACAACTGTCCGTGAGTCCGGAGAAGAATCGAGGCTACGAAGAGGGGTTTGATGCTTGAGCTGAAGTCGCTCTCGAAGAGATATGGTTCTAAGCCCGGAGTCTGGGCGATTGAAGATGTCACGTTCGGCTTGGCGGCGGGTGAGATCGTGGGACTGGTTGGCTCGAACGGAGCTGGGAAGACCACCACGATGTCGATCGTCGCCGGTTTGATCGGGGAGACCGGCGGTGAGGTTCTCTGTCAGGGTTCGGTGCTGCCGGTTCGGGCGCCTCGCGCATGGCTTGGCGCCTGGGTCGGTGAGCCGGGTTTCTACGGTCATCTGACAGGTGCTGATCACCTCCGGGCCACGGCCGGACTCAAGGGGATCAATCTTTCCCGTGCCGAAGCAGAGCGTCGGCTCGCAGCGGTAGGCCTAGTTGCAGATGATTCCAGGCGGCGAGTTGGCAGGTACTCCACTGGTATGCGCCAGCGGCTCGCCTACGCCACCGCGGTGGTCGGTGACCCAGAAGTCGTGATGCTGGATGAGCCGACCTCTGGTTTGGACCCCGAAGGGATTCGTCTGATACTCGACGACCTGGTAGCCCGAGCTAAGAATGGTGCCGCTGTGTTGCTTTCCAGCCATCGCCTCGCGGAGATTGAGACGGTCGCGGATCGGATTGTCATGCTTGCGAGAGGACGATCAATCGAGGTCGACAAGGCCGAGAGACGACAGGTCTCGAGGATCCGTTGTGAGGATCCGGTTCAAGCGGAGGTTGTTCTGGCGAGGAACGTCAAGGTCGTGCGCCTGGGACGGAATGTGGTCGTGGATGGGGGCGTCGAAACACACGCCTCCATCCTGGCCCTCCTCGAAGGCGCTGGGATCGAGGTGTTGTCGATCGATTCCGATTCTCCAACCCTTGAGGAAATCTTCCTGCTGCACCTGGTGGAGCCGGTGTCGGAATGATTGGGACGGTGATGCGCGGACTCCGTTTCGAGTTGAGAACTAAACTTCGGCGAGCGCCCTTGGCCGGGCTTCTGATGGTGGCTCTATCCCTGATTCCATTAGCCGTGTGGAGGAATGTGAGCTACGTCACCGAGTCGGTCGAGGCTGGGATACCGATGATCGAAACGGAGATAGCGAGAGAGATCTCTGAAATGCCTCCGGAGGGGACCGAGGAGGCTATCGCCGCTCAGGATCGAATCGACCGGATGGAGAGACAGCTCTTGGCCGATAGGTACGACCTTGAGATGTCGTCGGCTCCAGGTGGAGGGTATGTGGCACTCGGGTTGGGAGCCAGCGTTGGTGCCGTAGCCCTGGCGCTGCTGTTGGGTGGTGTCTTGGTTGGTTCTGAATACAGCCGTGGTCGAGGGTTCTACTGGTACGCGATGGCCAAGGACCGTCGGGACATGATCGTTGCGAAAACCCTGGCAGCACCAGTCATTTCCACGGTAGTCACATTGGTGATAACCCTGGTGGGGTTCATCTCGGGGATGCTGTTCAACCAGAAATATCGGGGGGATTGGCTATGGGGGTGGTCTGAACTGGATACCACCCGACTGGCGACCTGTTTTGGGTCCACCGTTCTCGTGATTACCTTCTGGACTCTCCTGGTCCTTGGCATAGCTTTCGTCACCAGGTCGGGGATGGTGACTGCCGTTGTGGTGTTGTCTTGGATAGGTGTTGATGCTGCGATCAGCAACTGGGTCAGTGGATTGGCGCCTTTCTTCCTGACAATGCGATTCGCTCAGCTGGGCGTTCCGTTGTGGCCTCCGTACACGCCGAACAGCATCGACACTGCCGGGTATCATTGGTGGATTGGCGAGTGGCCCAACCGCTTCCCTGAGACGTTCCTCCCCGGTGTTCTCCTTGTGTCCGCATGGGTGGCGGTGGGTTTGTTGATAGGGCTGCGAAGAATTCGGGGACACGATCTCGAATGGTCATGAGTTTGGTGCGCTGGTCGTCGAGGGCTCAAGCCGAGGCGAGGATTCTCCTCCTGGATCGGACTATTCGAGCGGTACTGGTGGGCACGGTCTTGGCATGTGTCGTCGTCGGTTTCGCCAACGGACTGAAAAGGACTGAGGCACAGTCGAACTTGGACTTCTATGGAACCAGACTCGATCAACTCGCAGCTGCCGAAGCCTCCGGTGAGACCGAATTTGAAGGGATGCCAATCGAATCGTTTGCTCCGAGCATTTTGTCGGCGGTCGATCGGGCCGAGCTTGACTTGCAGTATGGGAGTCTCGTTGGTGTGATCGAGGCGATCTTGGCGTTCATGGCCACTGCCGGCGGTGCGGTGGCGGGGATAGCCGTGGGCGCCGTATCGGTGGGGCGCGATTTCGAACGTCGCACCTGGTTCCACGAACTCGTGAGCGCAAGATCCAGGCGGGAGATGGCGGCCAACAAGGTGGTGGCCGCGGTCCTGACTCTGATGGGCACCCTCGCAGTGGGTTCTCTGGTCGCGGTGGTCGCAGCATTGGTCGGTCAGTCGATTGGGGGCAACTTCGGTTTGGGGGCCATACGGTGGCAACTGGGCGTTGGTGTTCTAGTAGCCGCATTCGTGGGCACGCTTTGGGTGCTTCTGGGGCAGGTGGGCGGCTTCCTCGCTTCACGGTCTGGTGTCGGAGCCGCGGTGGCGGGCCTGATCCTGATGATCGATGGGTCAGTGAGCGTCAACTCAGCGAACTGGGCGGGATGGATGATGACCGCTCGGGTGACCGGGCTATCGAGGCTGTGGGCGCCAACTTCGCCTGTCTTCGTGGAGACGGGGGTTACGACGAGCATCGTTTGGTGGACGACGCACGAGGAAATCGGTTCCTATCGTCCCGTCGGCGGCCTGGTCGCTGTGATCGCGTTCGGAATCCTCTGGTGGTGGCTGGTGCGGCTGTTCTCAAGCCATGTTCCGGTGTCCGACGTCCGAGGCTAGACCGGCGTTTCGGGTATGCACGTCACGGGAATCGATAATCACCTCCAACAGGGCGGCCTTCGCAAGTGTCATCCTCGACTGATGGTTTCCCAGAGTTGGTCGACGTGTTTGGCTTCTGTGTTCGTTTGGCCGATGGTTGCCCGGATGAAGTCCACGTCACCAAGCTTGGATGGACTCACATAGGAGTGGCCGGAGGCGTTGATCCGTTTTGCCAGAGCGACAGTTGCCTCGTTTCCTTCGGTGCATCGGAAACATACGAGGGAGAGCGGATGAGGAGCAACCAACTCGAACCGAGGATCTGCATCAAGCTTGGCGGCGAAATCCTGGGCAAGGCGGATGTGTTTCCTGATCGTCTCCCTAATCCATTCTGCGCCGTAAGCCCGGAGAACAAACCAGAGTTTGAGGGCACGAAAACGTCGGCCGAGTGGAACATGCCAATCGCGGTAGTCGATTACCTGGCCTGATTCCGAAGCCTCGTTCCGAAGATACGGAGGAAGAATGCTCAGTGTCTGGATAAGCGGTCTGCGATCAGCGACAAAGAAACAAGAACAGTCGAAGTTGGTGAACATCCACTTGTGAGGATTGAACACATAAGAATCAACTAGCTCAATGCCGTCCTGAAGGTAGCGGAATTCTGGACAGATCATGGCAGAACCTGCATAGGCGGCATCGACGTGATGCCACATTCCGAACTCCTTAGCCACTTCAGCAACCCGGCGAACCGGATCGAAAGCAGTAGTCCCAGTTGTGCCTAATGCTGAGCAGACAAACGTTGGAACTAATCCAGCGCTCACATCATCGACTACAGCCGAGCGGAGGGCGTCAGCTTTCATCGCATAATCAGAATCGACCGGAATAATCCGGATATGGTCGAATCCGGCAACGCGGGCGCCCTTCTCCAACGAAGAGTGAGCCTGCTCGGAGAAGTAGACGACCATCTTGTCAATCGTGGTTTGGGGCCGTTTCAGGTGACGGGCTACAACGAACGCCGTGTGCGCTGAATCAGAGGCGCTCATCATCAGGCGTGAAGCCGCGCGTGCGCGTTGGCCA
>CAYTVW010000058.1:0-8823 GCA_964441865.1 uncultured Acidimicrobiaceae bacterium | reverse complement strand
GCACGACGACGACCACCCCCCCGACGACAACGACGACCAGGCCGACGACGCCGACGACGACGCCGACGACGACGACGACGAGGCCGACGACAACGACAACGACCACTCGTCCGACGACGACGACCACTCGTCCGACAACAACGACGACGAGGCCGACGACAACGACAACGACCACAAGGCCGACGACCACGACCACCCAAAACACTGCAGGGCTCTCTTGCAGCGTCCGGATGGATCAGTGGAACTCAGGGTATGTCGCGTATGTGACCGTCACGAACGTTGGCTCATCGGCCATCTCGGGTTGGAGCGTTAACGTATCGATGTCGGCGGCTCCGTCGATCTTCAACTACTGGAACGCCACCATCTCCACATCGGGGAACGTGGTATCAGCCTCCAATGTCTCATGGAACGGCTACCTCGGAGTTGGTCAATCGGCTTCCTTCGGGTTCCAGGGATCGGGTAACGGAAACCTGACGGCGGTCTGCGAATGAAGTAGACGCCTACCGCACATCACGAATGAGAAAGAGGGTCGGTCAGCAATGGCCGACCCTCTCCTTTTCGTTGTCGGATCCCCAGACATACGAGTCCAAGTGAGACCTGCTTGGAAGAAAATCGTCCATTATTACCAAAGGTTGTTAGGCTTACCTTACACCTAGAGTCAAAGCTGGATGAAACCACAAGAGGACCTCAAACGATGACTGCGCAAAGGAAACACCGAACTCGTGAGCTTGGCTGTCGACCCGGCGAAAACCCAGAAACCTCGACGCTCCCTTGGCCGTCGCCCTTCGCTTACTCAACCGTATCCCAGGTATCCAGACCTGACCTAACGAACCGTTTCAATCTCAATCTTCTCGGGATCTCCCTAAGAGGCTTGGCGTTGCGCACCGCGTCAACCTCTTCTCCGCCCACAGACCTGGCCTGACGTCGACGGCCCTCGGCGTCAGGCCAGCGGGGCAACCTCGAGTTGCGCCAATTCGGTGACACCGAAAAGCCGGCAGGCCGTTCGAACCCGAGCCGTGAGCTGATCGCTCACATCTTCGATTCGAACCGCGCTCGGAGCAAAAACTGGATGCATTTCGCCGTCGACTTCGATACTCCCCGACTCAGCAGCCATAAGGTTCTGCAGCCAATCCACCCCCGTCCCATATGTGAGGGGTATCAGATATCCACCCTCGCCTTCGACGCCGATAACCGGGGTGGCATACTGGATACCAGTGGTCCTTCCACGATGATGCACCACTGCCATGAATGACCCCTCCTGACCAGCGGTCCTCAGCATCACCGGGTTGACCAACGACCGGTTAGCCGATCGAATAGCGTCTATCACCCGACGATTCCCGCTCCGCAGCGCCAACGCCAACCCAACGGGGACAGCGGCTACGACAACAGCTCCGATCGCCGCGCCCTTGACAACCTTTCTCATGATGCCCCTTTCGGACGGTTCCATGCCATCCAGATATCTCCAACATTGGTCCCGGTCGGCCCAGTTATCACGGCGTCACCTGACGCAACCAGCACTCCATGGGAGTCTTGGTTGGCGAGCGCCACTACCGGGTCTAGCCCCGCAAGGCGGATCCTCGCAGTTGTTCCGCCGTCAATTATCGCGCCCGCAGCAACCGTAGGTCCATCTATTCCATCAGTCCCAAACGCGGCGAAGACCCCCTCAGATCCGTGAAGCGCTATGGCGGCGGCCAACGCAGCATGCTGGTTACGTCCTCCCAATCCGTTCCCCTTGACTCTTACAGTCGTTTCTCCACGGGCGACCCCCACTAGGCCGGGAGGCGAAGCCAGCAAGAAATCGGTCGCCTCGGCTTCTGCATCTCCCCTCAAGACATCCAATTCTTGGACCTGCAAACCCGAGTCGATCAGGAATGTCTTGGCCGCGTCCAATGCCAATGTCCCGTCGGCCACAATCTCCCAGTGGTGCTCCCGCCGTCGAGCCGGACCTCCCCCACCCTCTAGCCAAACCTCTATCGGCTCGGGGACTCTCACCGAATACTTCCGTATCACCTCAAGAGCCATCGCCGAAGTCGAATCATCAGCCAGAGTGGGGCCCGAAGCGACCAGGTCTGCCGGCCCATCGATGACGTCGGAAATGACGAGAGTCGTGACAGAGTCGGCGTTCCTGATTAGCCCTCCGTTCTTGATCATCGAGATCTGTCGACGAACGGTGTTCAGATCCGAGATCGTCGCCCCCGCATCCATCAGAGCTTTGTGAGTAGAAGCGAGTTCCGAGATATCAATCCCTGGCGGAGGGACTTCGACCAAAGAAGACCCTCCCCCCGAGACCAACACCAACAAGTCACCGGTAGCGGCATCCAAAAGAGCTTGGCCCGCCCTCACCGAACCTCGATCCGGGAAGGGATGGTCGCCCACCATGAGCGACATTCCATCGGGGATTGGCTCTCGATGGTCGGAAACCACAACTCCTCCAAGTAGCCGATCACCCAGAGCATCAGCAGCACCCCGTGCCATCGACGGAGCCGCTTTCCCCAACGCCAGGACCGTTACGGGCCCCAGATCTCGCGGAATCGTCTGGCGGGTCCGCTCAAACGGGTCCACCGCTCGCACCGCCGCTCCAAACGCCGCCCTAAACAGTTCCCTCATCGACTGAACAGTCATACCCCTATTCAACCAACTCAAACTCGTCTATACCTCCCTGAGGGGAGACGAGTTCTTGGAGGTATCTGATGACACGCCCTGCGAAAAGGAGCCGTTCCCCAATTCTCAGCCGATACACAGCGTCGAACGAAGGCGCTCTCGCCCTCGCTCGACGCCGGTTTTCCTCAAGCGGAACGCTCTTTGGTGATCTGGGGAATGTTCAACCGGGCAATCGCTCTCAGCCCGGGCCATTGGCTTACTGCGGCGATACCAAGGATCATCGCGGCTGCAACCAAGTAAGTGGTCGGATTGATGTGAAGATCGAACGAGAAGATCTCGCTAGAGAAGGTACTCATCATCCACTTCGCCATCAAATACCCGGCCAGCAACCCAGGGAGGATCCCCAGGATCGAGACAAGTAGATTCTCTGCGGTTACCAATCGTGTTATCGACTTCCTCTTGATTCCGACTGCCATCAAAGTGGCAATCTCTCGTTGCCGTTCCGCGATGTTGACGCTCATGGAATTGAAGATGAGAGCGAAAGCCATCGCGGCTCCAAACGCCAGGGCGACCCCCATCAATCCATAGAACAACGCCATGTATTCGTTCATGGTTTGCTGGAGTGCCGAAGCGTCTTCGAACGCTGTGACCGTTGGCAATTCGGTGAGTGTCCGTCTCACTTCCGAGGCGTCAGCGCCTTCCGAGTACGTGATCAAGGCGGCGGTCACCGGCAACGTCGCCCCTGCAAGCACCTCCAGCCGTTCGATCCGAGCATAGGCAAACGCCCCCAACGGCTCGTCAAGGATCCCCGCAACTCTCTCTGGGAACCGAACACCGAAATCGGGGACCGAGATCATCACCTCGTCTCCGATCCCAGCACCGATCCTTCTCGCTACGCCCCTGTTGAGGAAGATCCCGGTTTCCGGAAGCTGAAGCTCCTTTCCCTCCGGGTCGAAGAATCCGTGCATTTCAGTATCCGGCGACAAGCCCATCACAGCCGTGTCGAATTCGCCAGCCTTCGACGACACCATTATCGGAACTTGAATCATCGGTTCGATCTTCCGGATTTCAGGGATCACAAGGAATGAGTCAAGTTCCTCATCGTTCATGGGTTGGGATAGATACACCGTCCCGTCTTGCAGATCGATCAGGTCGGCTTGTCGAGATATCAGATGGTTGATCGAGTCGATGATCCCCCAAGAGACAAGGAGAACCATCAGCGAGAGAACCACACCAATCAACGTATACACAGTCCGACGAGGGTTCCGTTCGATCCCACGAAGCGCCATCCTCCAGCGAATTGGGAGCTTCCGAATGCCCGGGATGATTTTCTCGAGTGTGGACCGACGAGCCTTATGAATCAGAGTCTCTCCACGCATTGCAGCCGCCGGCTGAATCCGAGAAGCCGAAAGACCAGGGGTAAGCGAAGAGACCACCGACGCCACCACACCAAAGGTGACCCCAATGAGCACCGTCACTATCCGAAAATCGATCCTCGTTGTCGGAATAGCCAACATCCTCAAATACGACTCTGTGATTACCCCCGCCAACCACGATCCCGTCAGGGCACCCGCGACCGAGGCAATGATTCCAGGGAGAAGTCCCATTTCCAGATAGTGCTTCAGAACGGCCCTTCGAGACACCCCGTTGGCCAGAAGAACACCGATTTGTGGTCGGTGAGAGTGAACCATCCTGTTGATCATCACGTATGCGGCCATCGCTGCCACCGAAAGAAACACCAGAGGGAGGAGGAAAGCGACCTCCTCGAAACCCTTGATGTCCTGATTCAATGCAGCGTTCGATGCCTGTTCGGCCCTTCGGAAGGATCCGAGCGCTCCGTATTCCGCCCCGATCGAGATCAGCTCCTCTTCTAGGGCAGAATCGGGCTCACCACCAACGAAATATGCAACCACTTGATTCGGATCGCCATACTCTCCTGCCCATTCTTGAGGCATATACACCACCCCGAAATTGTCGGCCGAGGTGATAAGCATGTTCTGATCGCGAGCTGGCCAAAGGTATTCGGGAGACATGGCCACACCTGCGACGGTGGTTTCCACCCAACCAGAATTCGACATCATGAGGAAGGAGTCGCCCTCCCCCAATTCGAAGTGTTCGGCCATGTGTTGGTTCACCAGAATCTGTCCACGGCCAGCGGGAACATCCCCCTCTGTGATCTCGAGCTGATTGACACGACTCCCTTCGGGTATCCCGACCACTCGACCGAGAAGCTTCACGCCGCCCACGTCGAATCCCGCGTAAACGACGGTCCTCGCTTCGACAGCTTCCACTCCGAACGTATCGCTGAGAGAGTCCGCTAAGGAATCTGAATCACCTCCGATGAGCGTGATATTTGCGAAGCGATACTCCTCCGCAACCGCGGCGTAAGACCCTTCGAGATTGAGATATGAGTCGTAGAGAGCGACGAATGCCATCACTCCCACGAAGATGGTGACTGCCACCGCGATGAATTGAGCCTTGTGCCGGCGCAGGTCGCGCCATAGTTTTCGATTCAGAGGTTTCACCAGGTCAGCTCCTCTGGATCGATCGGAGACGAGATCGCCCGGTCTTCAATGATTTGACCTGACCTCATCCGCAACAGGCGATCAGCGATATCTCCAACAGCGGCGTTGTGTGTCACCAGGAGGACGGTCTGATTCTTTTCACGGTTCAGCCTCCTCAACAACCCGAGAATCGCCCTACCCGTCTCAAAGTCGAGCTCGCCGGTCGGTTCGTCACACAGAAGAATCGGAGGCTTTTTCGAAATTGCGCGGGCGATCGCCACTCTCTGCTGTTCTCCTCCCGACAGTTCCGAAGGAAAATGATCTGCCCGATCTCCAAGGCCGACCTGATCGAGCACTAGGCGAGCTTGCTCTTCGCCGTCTTTTTGGGTCAGTTCCGCCACTATCTGCACATTTTCGAGAGCGGTGAGTGTCGGAATGAGGTTGAAGAACTGGAAAACAAACCCAACTTCTCGTCTTCGGAACTCCACTCTCTCGTCAATGCTCAAAGCTCCCACATCGGAGCCCGAGACGAGAACCTTCCCTTCGGTGGGATCGTCGATCCCCCCGACCAGATTCAACAAGGTGGTCTTCCCTGACCCTGAAGGCCCCAGGATGACGGTGAATTCACCTGGGTTGATCTCAAGATTCACATCTCTGATAGCGTGCACGGCCGTCGCCCCTTCTCCGTAGGTCTTTGACGTACCGGCAAACACAATTGACATCATTTCTCCTTGTTGCTGATTGTTGGCCCGAGCCCGTCGAACACAATGTCCACCTGTCCAATGAGCCTTTTCTTCGCATCCTCGACCTTCATCCCTGGGTCGGAAACAAACGTCAGAAGGACACCAAACAAGATCGAATAGACCACAAAAGCCGCATCCGCTTGCGACACCTTCGCCGAAAGCACACGCTCCCCACCAAGAATGGCAAAGAGCCTCTCAAGTTGGCCCAAGAGTGCCCGGTCCAATCCCATCGTTTCGGAAGTCTGGGAACTATCGGAGAGAGCGAACGATATGAATTCCCTTAAGAGATCTTTCGGTATCCCCAATAGGTCATCGGCGTATATCTTGAGGATCGACTTCACCCCTTGCCTTGAATCGACAGACGGCACTGCGAGAATTCTCTCTCCAGCCGCCACCATCGCCTTTCCTTCTTCTTCAAGGACTCCGGCAAGGAGGGCTTGTTTGGATGCGAAGTAGTTGTAGAGAGTCCCTACCGACACCCCAGCGTCGGCGGCTACGTCTTCCATCGGAGTCCCTTGGTATCCACGTTCGACCAAAAGACGACGCGCCGATTCGAGGATTGCCAGGCGGGTGTTTTCCTTGTTTTTCTCTCGAAGGCCCATGTAGTTGAATCCGTTCGTTTTCTGAACGTCTTCAACTTTATAGTCGGTTCAGGATTCCTGCAACCTGGCGATCACGAATCTATCCCGCCCAGAAAGGTCCCGTCTGACCTCGACTGAACTAAGAAAACGGCCGAACCAACCGCAAGCCCAATCTCCCTGGTTATGCCCAATCTCGCATACAACCCAACCCCCTGGCTCAAGCCACAGAGCCACTTCACTGGCTATCCGTTCGAGGACCTCAGTCCCATCCTCGCCGGGGACCAACGCCATCTGAGGTTCACGCTTCACGTCAACAGGGAGATTCTCCCAATCAGCGGCCGGGACATAAGGAGGATTCGCTACCACCAACGAGACCCGACCAGCAAGCTCTCGCGGTAACGGATCAAACAGGTCTCCCTCCAAAACCTCGATGCTGAGGTCCAGTCTGGACGCGTTGAGCCGAGCGACCTCGGCAGCGCCTGGCGAAAGCTCCGTTCCATAGACTTTGGCAAGCGGGCTCTTGCTCTTGATAGCGAGAGCCAGGGCACCCGAACCCGTACATAGGTCAACCGCTATCCGGGGCTGCGCTACCAATTCCCAAGCGAGTTCCCAAAGCTCTTCCGTCTCCGGCCGCGGAATCAGAACTCTTTCATCCACCAAAAGTTCGAGGGGTCCGAACGCCGCCGTCCCCTCAAGGTACTGCAGCGGCTCACCGGAGAGCCTTCGGCGGGTCAATTCGTTCAGGAGATCAGAGTCTCCCCCGGCCACTGCACTGAGACGGCGTAATTCGTGGACAGGAAGAGCCGGATACTCCATCTGGAGAAGTCTTGCAGGCTCATCTCGCGAAACCGAGTTCAAGCCTTTGTGGACGACTCCTTCTTCGAACATCGCCCCCACACCGGGAGAGAGAACCGAAACACAGTCTCGTCTTCTTCGCGCCCGACTGTCAGAGATCCACCCATCAGCTCAGACAATTGTTTCGCCACCGTCAAACCAAGACCGACAGAACCAGGGACACCGGGCCGATCTCCAATCCGTTCGTACGGTTCGAACACTCGGGCGAGTTCGGATTCAGTGAGTGGATCGCCGTTATCCCGGGCTTCGAAGATCACCTCGTCCCCTCTCGCATACAGCCTGATTCGACGTCTGGGACCTCCATATCGGACAGCATTCGAGATCAGGTTGCGGACTACCTGAACGATCCTCGTAACGTCACCACAGACCGATGGAAGATCCGACTGGATTTCGGTCTCGACCTCTTCCTGGCTTATTAGGACATCCTCAAAAGCGTCTGCAACGTTGACGCGTTCGTGAACCACCACCACTCCACCGATGTCTGCCCGAGCGGTGACCAAGAGATCCTCAACGATGTTTGAGACTTGCCTGGCTTCCCGAGAAGCCAGGCAAGTGAACTCGACTCTCTCCTCCGGCAGGAAAGCCTCCCAACGCGATTCGAGTTCGGCCAAAAACCCAACAACGGCCGAGAGAGGAGTCCTCAACTCGTGGGATATCGACGCTACAAAGCGGTCTTTCGAGATATGCAGGTCAGCCAACTCCTCCCGCTGATTTTGCAGGGCTGTGACATCAACCATCGCCAGAATCATCCCGCCCGGACGGTCCGGATGAGGAAACCCTCGAATCTGCTGCCAGATCCGCCGACCGTCAGCGGTCCTGGCGGGAAACAACCGATCGGCGGAAGTGGTCCCGTTCCACAGGTCGACGAGAACGTCGAGGAAATACTCTCGGTTCTCATCGTCGACCAGGTTGGGCAATGGCGGACCCAACAAGGCCTCGGGAGAGGGGACCCCATACATCTCCGCCGCGGCCTGGTTGGCGGCAAGATTCTTGGCGGACATCAACAGGAGAACCATCAGATCGGGATCATTTTCCAGAAACCCTTTGATGTCTTCGACCCCGGCGTCACGGAATTTCTCGAAAGCTTCGAACACCAGACTCCAATCCTGGTCGAGCATCGCTATCGGCATCGAGTCGAAGAGGGTCTCGGCTCGTCGTGCGAAAGCGACCTCCTCTTGGCGCACTCGGATGATCGCAAATCCCACAAACGTCAATCCGGCGAACATCGCCACTGCCCTTCCAAAAGATTCCGCTTCGCTGAATCCAAGAGACAGTCCAGAAGAGATCAATGCCAAGGTGACGAGCACAAGGATCTCGTGTTTCTTGACGAACACAACCGCCAAAAGGGGGAAAACGATCAGCCCTAGTTGGCGTCCGGCCGGAGAGAAGTGAGTGAACGTGGGACTTAACCCCACAAGGAGGAGGGTGGCTGCGCAAACCCAGACGATCGTGGGCCTACGCAGCAAGTAGGCGGCTAGCCAGAAGAACCCAACCCCGAACAGCGCCCAGAGCCGAACTGCATCCACAGTGTCGGTCATA